>JBBAAT010000023.1:0-16357 GCA_041658145.1 Bacteroidales bacterium
GAAACTGAAGGCAGAATCACCGCAGGAAATAGCCATAAGCATTGTGGCAAAACTTATTGATGTCAGAAACACATCAAATAGTGTCTGTCCGTAATGTCAATACAAAACGTCATTGCGAGGAGGTACGACCGACCGTCATTGCGAGGGCTTTTCGCCCGAAGCAATCTCATTATCGCACCGTGAGTGAGATTGCTTCACTTCACTGCGTTACGTTCGCAATGACGACTATATAAACAAACATTAAATAACAGCAACAGTTAACGTATACAACAAATGCAGAATACCGTCAGATTTGTTCTTGATGACAGGATTGTTGAAGTTGACTTTTCAAAATTTCCTGAATTGAAACCGACCACTACGGTGCTTAATTATCTCCGTTCATTACCGGCTCACAAAGGAGTGAAGGAAGGTTGTGCAGAAGGTGATTGTGGCGCATGTACCGTTGTGATTGCGGAACCAAACAGCAATAATAAACTTGTTTACAAAACACTTGATTCCTGCCTTGTCTTCCTGCCAATGATCCATGGAAAACAACTTATTACCGTTGAAAACCTTGCCATATCCGAAAAAAAGGAAAAGATACTTCATCCTGTTCAGCAGCTGATGGTTGATACAAACGGCAGCCAGTGCGGTTACTGCACCCCGGGAATCGTGATGTCGTTGTTCGGCATTTATAAAAATCACCATAATCCTTCACGTGAAATTATTGAAGATGCTTTAACAGGCAATTTGTGCAGATGCACCGGATATCAACCTATCATCGAGGCAGCACAAAGAGCATGCACGAATAACGGGAAAGATCATTTTTCAGGAAAAGAAAAAGATACCATCGCCCTGCTGAAAGAGATTACCGGCAATAAGAAAACGCTTGAAATTAAAACTGAAAAACAAAAATATTTAAAGCCATTCACGCTGAAAGAAGCCCTCGGATTAAGAAAGGAAAATCCGGATGCAATTCTTATAAATGGCGCAACAGATGTGGCATTGCGACAAACCAAGAAAAAAGAATTGCTTGCAAATATTATAGATATTTCCGGTGTGGACGAACTGAAAAGTTTTAGAGAAGATAAGGAAAATTTCATTTTTGGCGCAGGGCTTTCGATGGAACAGGTAAGGGAATTTTCTTCGGATAAACTCCCGGCGCTTTATAAAATACTGAGGGTTTTCGGTTCGCTGCAAATCAGGAATATTGCTACAATCGGCGGGAATGTGGGTTCTGCATCTCCTATCGGGGATACGCTTCCTGTATTGTTCGCTTATGGCGCTAAAATAAAACTGCACTCCGGAACATCAGAAAGAACAGTAAATATAGAAGAGTTCATTAAAGGATACCGGCAAACGGATTTAAAAAATGATGAGCTGATAACAGAAGTAATTGTTCCAAAATACGGGAATGATACGCTGATAGATTCGTATAAAGTTTCTAAACGTAAAGACCTTGATATTTCAACTGTAAGTGGAACATTCAGGCTGAAGTTAGGCAATGAAAAAGTTACTGAAATAGTGCTGGCGTTTGGCGGAATGGCTGCTATGACAAAGCGTGCTGTAAAAACTGAAAAATTCCTGAACGGGAAAAAATGGTCGCGTGAAAGTGTGAAAGCTGCCATGAATATTTTAGCAGAAGAATTTACTCCGCTTTCGGATGCCAGATCTGAGGCGGAATATAGAAGAATGGCTGCGAAGAATTTATTGATGAAGTTTTATGTGGAAACGAAAAAGATGGTTCTATAAAGGATACTGTGGATAGTTAAATTTGAGCAAACAATTGCTACGACCTCCAGCCTTGCCCCGCCTAGTCGGCGAGGCTGATGGTTAGGCAGGTCAGGTCGTAGAAAAGAAAAAAATAGCAACTCGGCTTCAGCCAAAAACAGATATAAATATTCCTCTCCTTTTTAAATCTAATTATCGGCAGCAATAATAATTTGCTGCCATAATATAGTTGTTATATATTTGCAAAAAAATAAGATAACAATCGCAACAGATAAACTACATATCGACAAATTGAAAATCCGATTTCGAGACCATAAGTTCTTGGAAACAAAGGATATTACGGATTTTTACAAAACGTTTGAACCAAATGTAAAACAAACCACAATCAATTGGCGGGTGTATGTATTGATTCAAATGGGAATTCTTAGCCGGATAGGAAGAGGTAAGTTTAGTATCGGCGAGAGTAAATTTTATTTTCCTGAGATTTCCTCAAAGATTAAATCTGTTTACACTAAACTCAAAAAAGAATTCCCGTATTTAAAAATTTGCATTTGGCATACGTCTGTATTCAATGAGTTTATGCTACATCAACCAGGTCGTTTTTATCTGATTGTTGAAGTTGATAAAGAGGCAACTCAATCTGTGTTTCATTTTCTAAAAGAATTAAAATATCCTGTTTTTATAGAGCCAACAAATGACTTATTAGAAAAATACTTACCTGTTGAAAAAGAAGCATTGATTTTAAAGCCACTTGTTTCAGAAGCACCTATTCAGAATGTTAAGGGTATAAATACCGCATCGTTGGAAAAAATGTTGGTCGATGTATTTTGTGATGATATAGTTTTTTCAGCTCAACAAGGTGCAGAAATGCGGACAATTTTTAAAGAAGCGCTGAATAAATATTCCGTTAATCAGAGTAGAATGCTTAGATATGCGGACAGAAGAAGAAAAAAAGAAAGTTATAATAAATACTTGAATTCGATAACCAATTTACGGCAGCATTAAAGCTTTGCTGCCAATTTATAAATTATGATTAATCAACATGATATATCAATTGAATGGATTAACAAAGTTTCTAAGGAAAACCGTAATACGGACAAAATTCTTGTGGAAAAAGTTATCCGTTCTCTGCTTTTGTTAGAAGGACTTGTAAAGCAAAAACTGCCTTTCGTTTTCAAAGGCGGCACGGCTTTAATGCTTCATCTGAATTCCACAAAAAGGCTATCCATAGATATTGATATTATTTTGCCGAAAACACCCGATAATCTGGAAGAAATTCTCGATAGTATTGCTTTAGAACAAGGCTTTTTAAGAAAAAAATTACAGCACAGAATTACACTATCAAAAATAAAAAAGGAACACTACAAATTTTTCTACACCCCTCTCCATAAGTCAAACAAAGAGGAAGAATATGTTTTGCTCGATATCTTGTTTGAAGAAGTAAATTACTACAAGGTGGTTCAAATACCTATTAAATCGGGCTTTGTACCAATGCAAGATGAACCTGTTTTTGTGAATGTGCCTTGTTTGGAAGATATATTGGGCGATAAACTTACTGCATTTGCTCCTAACACAACAGGAATTCCATATTTCAAAAATAAAGATAGTATGAGTATGGAAATCATCAAACAGTTGTATGACATTGGTAATTTACTTGATGTTGTGAGTGATACCAACATTATTAAATCTACATTTTTTCGTTTCGTTGCAACGGAATTAACTTATCGAAATAAAGATGGTATTAACGAAAAAGATGTATTGGAAGATATTTTACAAACTTCGCTTTGTATTGTTACCAGAGGCATTGATGGCAAAGGAGATTTTGAACAATTACAACTTGGAATACAACGAATAACTGGTTTTATTTTTTCTGAAAGCTATAACTTAGAAAAGGCCATATTACACGCTTCTAAAGCAGCCTATTTATCTGCTCTAATAATGTATGATGCAACGGTTATAGAAAAATTCAACAACCCATTGGCATTAAAAGATTGGATAATCGGTGAGCCGATGAACACAAAACTGAATAAACTGAAAATATCCAATCCTGAAGCATTTTTCTACTGGTATAAAATTTACGAATTTTCAACACAAGGTAAATAACGGCAAAAAATGGTCGCGTGAAAGTGTGAAAGCTGCCATGGATATTTTAGCGGAAGAATTTACGCCGCTTTCGGATGCCAGATCTGAAGCGGAATTCAGAAGAATGGCAGCGAAAAATTTATTGATGAAGTTTTATTTGGGAACAAATACTTTGAAAACAACAGGCGGGTTGTCGGGTTGAATAGTCAGCAATTTACATTTTTCGTTAGCAAAACAAATTCCTGTACACTCTGTTGCTCCGCCCGTTTTGTCAGTAAAATTTTTACAACATCATCTTCGCTGAATTTGAATGATGATAGCGCATTCCGCAGAGTTTTTCTTCGCTGATTAAACGCGGTTTTAACGATAGAGAAAAATAATTTCTCATCACAGTCCAATGTTTTTGAGTCATTCCGAACTAAACGGATAACGGCGGATTTTACTTTTGGATGAGGTATAAACACAGTTTCATTAACAGTAAAGAGATATTCGATATTGTAAAATGCCTGTAACAACACACTTAAAATTCCGTAATTTTTATTGCCCGGTTTTGATGCAATCCTTACCGCTACTTCCTTCTGGAACATGCCAACCACTTCATTTATCAGGTTTTTGTATTCAAGAACTTTAAATAATATCTGCGATGAAATATTGTACGGGAAATTTCCTATAACGCTAAAACATCCGTCAAACAAGCCATTCATATCTATTTGCAGACAGTCGCCGATGATGATTTTATTTTTTAAGTCGGGATATTGGTTTGAAAGATATTCAACCGACTCCTTATCAATTTCAATTACTTTTAAATTAATTCCGGGAATTTGTAATAGATGTTTCGTTAGTATCCCTGTACCGGGACCTATTTCCATTACATTTTTATTTCTCTGCAATGAAGCAACAATTTTCCTTGCGATATTATCGTCAGTTAAAAAATGCTGACCAAGATGTTTTTTCGCTCTTACAGGAATCATTTGGAATTTGGGATTTGGGATTTGGGATTTGGAATTTGGAATTTAAGATTTGAGATTTGCATTTTACAATTTAAATTTTGCATTTATTTAATTCACAGCATCCCCTCTCAGCGCCCTGTATTTCTTTCTTGCTTCCACCGCATAAGTGCTGCCGGGATAAATAGTCATCAGCTTTTCGCACATATCCATGGCTTTCTTTGAATCCTTGTACACATCTTCATATAAAGCAGCCAGCCTGAACATAGCATCATCACCAAGAATATCAAACCAATATTTATCAATTATTTTCTGGTAGTATACAACTGCGGAATCATTCAACCCTTTCTTTAAATAAACATCCGCCTTTTTGTAATATACTTCATCGGAAAGTGAATGATTCGGGTATTTTGCAAGAAGTGAATCAAGTGTCAGAAGTCCGTCATCAGGTTTATTTCTAAATATAAGAAGATCCGCTCCCGCATACATACCAAGCGCCATATATGTGCTATCTGTTTCAGAGTTATCGCTTATAAGCAACGATAGTTCCATTGCATCATTGGCGATAAGCTTTGAGGTAGCGGCTTTCAGCACATCAAGCTGGGCTTTAGCCCATTCAAATTCACCAATATAATAAGATAGTTTTGCGTTTTTAAATTTAGCAAGATGACCTACAGGCTCGTCTTTAAAAGCTTTCTCAACTTGTGAATACAGAAGCGTTGCTTCCCACACTTCGCCTGTCATAAGCAGGATGTCTGCCAGTTCGATCTTGCATCCGGCAAGGGCTTTGGGTTGAGCATTCCTGAATTCAAGAGCTTCATAAAGCAGTTTGATGGCATCCGAAGATTTATCAAGATAAAAGGCTTGTAAATGAGCAAGGTTTTTCATCAATGAAATAGAAGAAGGAGATTTACCTAATTCGTTTAGCGCCGACTGAAAATCTTTTTCCAATTCTGTCAGGTCGTTCAATATATAGGTTGTTGTGCCAGTAATTTTCAGATATTTAACATCTAAAATTTCGATTTTACAGTTCAGAAAATAATAATTTTCCGAACCTTTGCTGATGATGTACTGATAGGCATTTATTGCAACATTGTAATACCCGTTGGAAGCAGCTAAACGAGCAATATTAAACACCATTTTCCCATCTTCCTTCTTTCTTCTGTCGAGCGACTTAGCCTGTACCAGGGCCGTTTCAAAATCTTTCATTTGTATGGAATACCACAGCAGCATTTCAGAATAAAAAGTTTCATCGGGGTTTTGCTGTGTCCGTTTAAGCAGAATATTTTTTAAAGCCGTATTTTTATTGTTATCTGTTTCCTCTGCAAGCATGGTCTGTAGCAAATTCTGAACATCATCCAGGTATGACACGCTGAATTCGATAAGACTGATATATTCATCCATCATTTTTTCATATTCTTTCCGGCTATCATATATATCGGCAAGTTCCATGTTGAATGGGTAACTGCCTTTCATTAACTTCCTTGCTTTCAGATATGTTTGAATAGCATAATCCGTTTCGTTCCGGTACAGGAAAGCATTGGCAAGATCGATCACATACTGCTTTTCCTGCTGTGCTTTTTTAATAAGCGATTCAAACTGTTCTTTTGCCAGGGTTTCATTTCCCTGTGCTAAGTATAGGTATCCGAGATCAACACCATATTGCGGAATAAGCGGATGCACTTTTATCTGTTTTTTGATTATCTTTTCCGCTTTCTTGTAGTCTTTAAGTTCTACAAGACAATTCAGAAAAGGAGTATAATAAATATATTCCTGTTTTTTACCGTAAAGTTTTTCATATAACACAACAGCTTTATCAAATTCCTTATTTTGAAAATACTGGGCTGCAAGTTGTTCATCGGTTTCTGTTTGTGAAAATGAAACAGTGTTGATAGAAAATATCAAAAGAATAGAGATAATGCCATGTTTATTTAATACGGAATTATTCATAGATAAGGTTATTCATAGTTATCGGGTTATTATTTACCTATTTGTATATAGTATGCAGGAGGCAGCGGCAGGAGGCAGTATTTGTGTTTTTGTACATTATTTCAGCATCGGTTATTTTACTTGAAAAATGTTTAGAGTATTTACGCAAACTGATCTTGACGACCTTTGGCTGCCTCCTGCCGCTGCCTCCTGCATACTCTGAATAGTAACAAATCATCAATCTAAAATCTAAAATCAATCATCCTCTTCCGTCTTATATTTTTCAGATTTTTTAATTTTCCCGTCTTTCTTCAATTGCTCAATAAGTTGTATTACCTTAGGATTTAAAGAATCGAAAAGTTTTAAATTTTTTTGTACGCCATCAACAGAAAAATTCACTATCTGTTTCAGTCTATTAACGGATGTTACCTCGTTTATAGTATATTCTGAAATTGTATCTTTTTGAATATTTTCTCCTTCAATATCGGCTTTCAGATTATCGAGTTGTTTTCTTGAATATCGGATTTCTTTATATAACCCTGAATAATCGTTGAGAAAATTTTTCAAAGGTTTTCTAATAATCCCGTAAGGAGTAATGATTTTCCATGTTGTATCACCTTTTTTATCATTGAAACAATCCCTTATCTGACCAATGTTTTTCATATATTCTTCAAATACATCTTTTACCTTTATAGTATCTGCCGAGTTAAGATTTTTTTCGATGGTATCAATAACTGTATACAAGCTATCAATCGTCTTGATCTCTTTTGCGTGCTTACCACTCTTACATGCCAGAAAGCATAATGGTAATATGAATGTGATAATGATAAGTTTTCTCATAGTAATATAGTTTATATTTTTAATCAGTGCCTGTATATAAAGTCATCTTTTTAAATTTTCAACATTTTTTTACCCCTTACCCTAAAGGGAGAAAATGTTGAAAATCATCGCTCCCTTTAGGGATGGGGTCAACGATGATTTTCATTTTATTTACATTATGGACAAGCACTAATTAATTATTTCAAATCCGGTATATTCAACAAGGGCTTTCGGAATTTTTATTCCCACGGGAGTCTGGTTGTTTTCAAGCAAAGCTGCAACGATCCTTGGCAATGCAAGAGCGCTGCCATTCAATGTGTGTACAGGTTGAGGTTTTCCATTACCTTCCCTAAAGCGCAGTTTAAGGCGGTTTGACTGGAAGGTCTCAAAATTTGTAACCGAACTGACTTCGAGCCATTTTTGCTGAGCGGCAGCATATACTTCCAAATCATAAGTAAAAGCAGAAGCGAAACTCATGTCGCCTCCGCACAATTTTACCACTCTGAAAGGCAATTCCAGCTTACGAAGTAATCCGCAAACATAATCTTTCATTTCTTCGAGTGTTTCATAAGATTTATCAGGATGCGTAATCTGAACGATCTCCACTTTGTCGAATTGATGCAACCTGTTCAGCCCGCGGACATCCTTGCCATAGGAACCAGCTTCCCTCCGGAAACATGCCGAATACGCCGTATTTTTTACAGGCAATTGTTCCGCTTTTAAAATTATATCCCTGTATATATTGGTAACGGGCACTTCCGATGTGGGTATCAAATAAAGATTATCTTCAACAATATAATACATCTGACCTTCTTTATCCGGCAACTGTCCTGTTCCGAATGCGGAATTCTCATTTACCAAAAAAGGCGGCTGGACTTCCACATAACCATTGGCAACAGCATTATCGAGAAAAAAATTAATAAGCGCCCGTTGCAGCCTTGCGCCTTTTCCTTTATACACGGGGAAGCCGGAACCTGTTATTTTTACGCCTGTTTCAAAGTCAATGATGTCGTATTTTGTCGCCAGATCCCAGTGTGCAAGAATGTCTTTTCCCAGATCAGGGATTACTCCTTCTTCAGCAACCACTATGTTATCGTCGGCGCCTTTGCCTTTTGGGATTGACGGATGGGGCAAATTCGGTAAAAGCACAAGCACATTGTATTGTTTATTTTCTATTTGCTGTAGCAATTCCGAAAGTTCCTTTGATGCGGTTTTAAGTTCAGCGCTTCTTTCTTTTAAAGCATTCGCTTCTGCGCTTTTCCCGCTTTTAAACAAAACGCCAATTTCTTTGGCTATCGAATTGGCCTCGGATAAGTTGTCGTCCAGCTTCTTCTGAGTTTCTCTTCTTTGTGTATCAAAAAATATTACTTTTTCAACAAGTTCTTTCGCATCAAAATTCTTGATGGACAGGCGTTCTATAACTTCCTGCGGATTTTCACGTATTGTGGTTATTTGTAGCATTACTTAAAAAGTTGTTATGTTTTTTAATTATTCATTTTAGCTTTCTATAATTTTGATTTCATCTTTTGTCAGTCCATAAAGTTCATACACCATCTTATCAATTAAAGTGTCAGTATCGAAAATCACCTTATTTATTGAATCGGCTTTAGCTTTTTCCTGTTCAAAATAACTTAACCATTCCGATTGTTCCGGCAGGGATAATTTTATTTTTTGTTTTTGTAATTCTTTGCTGAATTCGGGAAACGAAAGCTTATGCCACGATTCGATTTTAGTATTGCGGGATATTTTATCAAATTTTGATAGCAGCACGTTTATAAACTGCTCTTTTATTTCAAACAGTTCTTTGTTTTTTAAAAGCATTATATTGGCTTTTTCAATAAATGCTTGTTGCTTCTCAGTAGAAATATCAGGAATAGGAATATTGCGCACATCATTTACCAATATTTTTGGGAATAAACCTTTTTTTGCTTTTGGAGAAGTATTGTAATGATAATAACCGATTAATTTTGAGTTTAAAATAGCGAGTAAAAATTTCAAATTGCAGCTTTTAACTTTTTGAATAACAGTAATCATTGATGATGAATTGCAAAATTCATTTTCAATATAAGCGGAGAAAAGTGTTTTTTCGGCAATTTCTCGTATTAAAATGCGGGGCGAAATAAAAAATTTAACATCAACATAACTGGCCACATGTTTCCCATATTTGATAAACAGTTGTCGTTCTTTATAAAAATATTTATTAATATCCTTGCCAAGAATTTCTTGTATATATTCTTCATTGATTTTTGTTTCGGAATGCCACAACCTTTGATCAACAATTTTATTCCCTTCAATTTCTCCAAATTGTTTTATCAAGTCTGAACGTCTATAAGGAATGTATCCCTGTGAAACTTCGCATATTTCTTTTAATAAAGGATGTATCCTGATTTTATCAATTATCTGTTCTTTTTCTGGAGAATAGCTGAATAATATTAACCAATTGTCTATGTTTTGTTCCAATTGTTTATTAGATGCTTTAACTATCGGCATAATATTTTTTGAAATCACATCTATTGTATTGAATTTAGTAAGAGAATTATCACTTATATTTTTTTCAAAACTAAAGATACATGTCCTTACGGAAGCATCCTCAAATGTTGGATCGTTTGATAAGTCGGTTATTGAGATAATACTGTAATTTTTCAAAATATTTTGCCTGTATGATTTTCCATAAAGTCTGGATAAAAATGTGTTAGGAAAAATATAACTTAAAACACCTTTGTTTTTCAGTAAACAAGCGCCTTTTGATATGAAATAAATATAAATTTCATAATCAGGAACAAGTTCATCAAATTTTATCAGATACTCTTTTTCCTTATCATTAAAAGTTGTTCCATAAGGCGGATTTCCAACAATAACATCAAACCCGTATTTTTCAAAACCTTTGCTTTTGGGTTTGTAAGAATAGGATGGGTCATGAACTTCATCAAGAAAATCTCTGTCGCCGGGTTCGGGTTCTATCGGTATTATTGATTTGGGTATTTTATAATGCTGGAAAACTTGTGGAAATTCTGTAAACCAGTTAAACGTTTTTGCTCCTGCAATTTCGGGGTCATCAATAAGGGAATTGCCACATTTAATATTTTCATCAAGTGCAGTCAATTCTTTTCCTTTAATTGCAGTTTTTAACCAAAGTGAAAGTTTAGTAATTTCAACAGATTCAGAATTCAGGTCAACGCCGAAAATATTATTCGTTAAAATGTGTTTATCTAAATCAAATAGTTCACGTTGCCTCGATTTCAGTTGGCTTAATTGGTCGTTAACCATTTGTCCTTCTTTGTAAAGAAAATCAAAAACCTGATTAAGGAAAGCACCTGAACCACATGCCGGATCAAGTACTTTAATGTTCTGCAGTTTATCTTTGTATGATTCCCAAAATAAAATATGCTTTTCGATATTACTGTTGTATGTAAGCATATTAACAAACTTCCCTGTATCTTTGCTTTTCTTCTTTTCAGTTTTAATACTTTGATAATCTTCGGGAGTTAATTCGGGAAGTTCATAAAATCCTGATTCCTTTTTCCTGTCATCAAGCCAGCCGCCCACTGATTCCTTAACAATATAGCGGGTTATATATTCGGGTGTATAAAAAATTCCTTCTTTTTTTCGTCTGCCGTTTTTCTTTACCTCAGTCTTTTCTTCAGTTGAAAGTTCTTTGCCATTTCCGATTTCTGCTTTTATTTCTTCAATGTCTGAAAGAGATTGCTCGAAAATATGTCCCAATATATTTACATTAATGTCGCTGGCAAAGTCGTATTCAGAAAAGTCAATTAATTTAAGCAGTATTTCGTCATTGATAACCAGATTGTCCAGTTCATCATCTTTAGCGAAAAGCCCGCCGTTAAACCTGTTTATATCAAGTGGCGGATTACCTATGTCAATGCTGTGAAACAATCCTTTTAACTGACGCCATAATTTGTTGGGCTCTAAATCAAACGCATTCTTTAAAATATCTTTTGTTTTCTTTAGTGTATAAGGAGGCAGTAATCCGGCATCTTCACAAAAACAAACAAAAATAAAACGGTCTAAAAGTTTTTGTGTTTTATTAAACAGTAAGAGTTGCTCCCTGTCAGGATTGCTATTTTTAAGTTGTGTGAATAATTCTAACCGTATATTTTTATATTCATTGTAAAACTTCTTTGTTATAGTTTGTTCTATTTCCTGACGTTCGCGATACAACTTTTCAATAAGCGATTCAGAAGATTCAGAAATAAGATGTTCTTTTTGCAGAATGTAAAAAAAACGTTTAATGTTTTCCTGTTCCAGTAATTCGGTAACAATAAACGATTCATAACAGCCTTGGTCGGAGGAGTGATATAACCGGATTTCTTTGAAGTTGGAAAGAATAACCCACCTGCATTTTCCTCCGGCTTTTGAAGAATAAGAAAATGCCTGTTCTACCGGGGTCCTTTTATCATTTAAACGATGTTGCGGTTTGTCTAAATCTGTTAATGCGTCTTTGAGTTCAACGACAACTCTTACATCAGATATAATTTCCTTTTCCGAAATTGAGAAGAAACCCAGCGCCCCGTCAGCTTTAGAAGCATCAGTCAACGATTTATTTTCTTTTTCAAGATTCCACTTTTGTGAGTCTTTATAATCATAACCTAAAACATCGCCAAAGAAATTATTTAAAAAGTCTGCCTGAATAGATTCTTCCTTAGTGCGGTCAATTCTACCACTTTCGAGTGCTTTTATGTATTTGGAAATAGTATTTTTCTTTAATTCAATATCGGGAATATCTTCGATATTAAAGTTATCAAGCTTTTGTTTAAAATACTTGTCAGCAAATATGTTGAGTTGATTCATTTTCTGAAAATTCGTGTTAAAACCATAACCAAAGTATGCAACAAACGAAATGGTATAATTTTTTAAAACTTTTACCGCACAATGGCTATTAGATGCAAAAGTATACAAAATAAAAATCTCCTGAATAACAAATATCTAGGAGATGATATATTTTTTAAGACTTCAGCCAAATGGGTTATTCAGCAGGGAAAGGAACTACGGAAACATAAGACCTGTCATCTTTTCTTTTTCTGAACTCCACCATTCCGTCGGTAAGGGAAAAAAGTGTATGGTCGCTTCCCATTCCTACATTTAAAGAAGGATGATGAACAGTGCCTCTCTGTCTTAAAATGATATTTCCGGCTAAGGCTATCTGTCCGCCAAAAATTTTAACACCTAAGCGTTTGCTATGCGATTCCCGTCCATTGTGTGAACTACCGGCTCCTTTTTTGTGTGCCATAACTCAATGATTTTGAATGATTAATCTGCTTTAATTTCAGCTTCAACAGTTGATTCAGCTTTTGCTTTTTTTGTTTTGGAAGCCTTTTCGGCAATATTTTCTATTTGAATTCTGGTTAAAAACTGGCGATGACCGCTTGCTTTCTGATAACCTTTTCGCCTCTTCTTTTTGAAAATGATAACCTTATCGCCTTTTAGATGCGACAGTATCTTTGCTGTTACCTTAGCGTTTTCAATAAAAGGATGTCCAACAGTAATTTTTCCGTTGTTATCAATGAGCATAACATCGGTGAACTCAACATTTGCGCCGATTTCTCCTTCAAGGCGATGAACAATTACTTCCTGTTCTTTTTCCACCTTAAATTGCTGTCCTGCTATATCAACTATTGCGTACATTATATATTATTTTATCGGTTAAAACTCTTTTTAGACCATTTTTGGGGTGCAAAGTTATGAAAAAATATATATATTCAAATATTTAAACCCTTTATTTTTGACTTTTTTTGAAAATGCGTATTTTATTAAGAAAACGCAACATGTTCGACTCCTAAATATCTGCCGATAGCTATCGATAGGCATCGTACAAAAACTAATGCTGAACAAAAATACAACAATAATTAACAACCTGACGTTTATAAAAAAAAATAATTGACACTAATTGAGAAAGGAATTATATTTTCCTTTGCGGTCATATGTCAGCTTTTTTTAATACCGGAACAAATTGTTGAATATAGACAATTGCATAAAAAATTCGTTCACTGCGCGAAGGGTATAGGATAAAAGCTATATTGTTATTGTATAGTTAAAAAATTATTTTATGACTACTTTAAGGAAACCCAAAAAAATCAAAACCAAAAAAGTGTTATTCCGGCTGAGTTTGCGGCAGAAAAAAATCATTGACAAGTATTGCATTGCGCATAATCTTACAAAGAACAAACTTATCAAATATGCGCTGAAAGAATATATGTTTAATCATTACGACCTTCCCGATGATGAATGCATCAGCGAAAATCAATTGAAACTATTCCATTTCGAAGATGAACTGATAAAGCAGCCCAAAACCCTCATCCATTTCCACCAGCCGACAGATTCGGAATAACAAAGTATTACTTTTTCCACCGTTCTAAGTGCGAAATATGCGAGGTATAAAACCATCTTTTCATACAGCCATAGCTTTGTTCTTTAAGCTTGCCCTTTGCAAAGCGAATCATTTCTTTTGAAGATGTAAAGTTGTCTTTGAATTCTCCGTTTTCAAGACAATAACTGCAATACTTACTGTTTTTGGAACCGTCTTTATTTGTTCCACCATGATTTGTGTCTTTTTCCATTGGCATTCCGCAACTTTGGCAGAATCTGTCAAATTTTCCCATAGCTTATGATTTATGTAATTGTTTATAAATTTTGATGAAGATACACTAAACTTTATTTATTGATGCAATTTTACAAAATATTTAAGGTTATAATAAAATTACAATTAATAAATTTTGTAACTTTGCATTCTTTTTTTTATACAGAATCTTAACAGATTTACAAAATAATTAGAGCTAAATGGAAACAAAGAAGAACATAGTACTTGTACCTACAGATTTTACTGAGGTTGCTGAGTATGCGATCATACATGGTGCAAGCATTTGCAAAATGCAGAATTATAAGCTTGCATTGCTGCACATTGTTAACAGGGAGACTAAATCTTATCTGAAAAAAGAGAAGCTCACAAGCGATGTTATTAACGAAAGACTTGAGAAGAAAGCAAAAGAGATAAGTGAAAAATATGGAATCGTTGTTGATTTTATTGCACGCGAAGGGAGCATTTTTTCAACTATTGGTGAGGTTGCAAAAGAAATAGGCGCTAACATACTTACACTTGGAACCCATGGAAAGATAGGACTACAGCATATTGTAGGCAGTTATGCCATGAAAGTGATTGAGAGTTCGCCTACACCGGTTATTGTAGTTCAGAAGCGGGGATTCAGAGAAGGCTATAAAAATATTGTATTGCCTATCGACGATACCATGGAATCAAAACAAAAAGTAAAGTGGGCCATATATATTGCAAGAAAATTCAATTCTACCGTACATATTTTTGCTATGTACTCTTCGGATGGATATCGTATGGCCAAGATAAAAGGAAACCTTCGTCAAATAAAGAAATTTTTTGATCAGAACGATATTATTCATACCGACAAGATGGCAGATAAAAAAGGCGCTTTTCCTAAGCAAGTTCTTTCTTATTCGCAGGAAATAGATGCTGATATGATATTGATTATGACAACAAACTCCGACGCGTTGATACCAAATTTTATTGTCGGAAAATGGGAAGAACAAATATTATTCAATAATATGCTAATTCCTGTAATGGCTATCAATCCTGTTGACCTGAATATTGTTGTTGGAGGATTATAAAAAATTAGTCTCTTGTTTAGCTTCCTAAAGTTGCTACCATTATTGCTTTAATTGTATGCAACCTGTTTTCGGCCTCATCAAATACAATTGACATAGGTGATTCGAAAACATCCTCCGTTACTTCCATTCCGTCAAGTCCGTATTTCTGAAATATGTCTTCACCAACCGTTGTTTCCCTATTGTGGAAAGCGGGAAGGCAATGCAGAAATTTTACATTTGGATTTCCGGTTTTTTTCACCATATCCATATTCACCTGGTAAGGTTTCAATAGTTTAATTCTCTTTTCCCATATCTCTGCAGGCTCGCCCATAGATACCCATACATCGGTGTAAAGGAAATCAACGTTTTTAACGCCTTCTTCAACACTTTCGGTAAGAGTGATCTTAGCTCCTGTTTGTTTTGCAATTTCGCGGCATTTCATTACAAGTTTTTCATCAGGCCAGCATTCTTTTGGCGCAGTGGCTCTGAAATCCATTCCCATTTTTGCTGCACCTGTCATCAGAGAATTGCCAACATTATTATGAGCATCGCCAACGAAAGTGAAAGCCATTTTGTTAAGAGGTTTGTTGCAATGCTCCATCATCGTAAGCAAATCTGCAAGGATCTGTGTAGGATGGAATTCGGTGGTGAGACCGTTCCAAACAGGCACACCGGCATATTTTGCAAGATCTTCAACGATGTTCTGACCGTAACCTCTGTATTCGATACCATCATACATTCTACCTAGTACGCGGGCAGTATCTTTCATTGATTCCTTTTTACCAATCTGCGATCCGCCAGGCCCGATGTATGAAACATGAGCGCCCTGATCAAGGGCTGCAACTTCAAAAGCGCATCGGGTACGGGTTGAATCTTTTTCAAATATCAGGGCTATGTTCTTTCCTTTTAGCCTTTGTTGTTCGGTTCCTGCATATTTTGCCTTTTTCAGATCTTTCGAAAGTTCTAATAAAAATTTAATTTCTTCGGATGTGAAATCCAGAAGTTTTACAAAACTTCTGTCCTTTAAATTATAAGCCATAGATTCCTCCGTGCATTATGAGTGATTAATATTAAATTATTTTCGTTTTAACAGCTTATAGTTTAATCCATTGATCACTTTGTTCACAACTTCAAAATCATGGAGTCCTTCAAAAAATGCGGTGAGTGTTTTATAGCCGTAAGTCCTGCAATCGAAGCTGGGATCAAGTTTCCTTATATTTGTCCCGATAGTGGAAATGTAA
>JBBAAT010000024.1:0-16199 GCA_041658145.1 Bacteroidales bacterium
TATTACTTTTGAAAAAAAATCAAAATTTTCATGAATAAAAATGTAAAGTACCTTGGATTATTATTAATGATTGCAGTAAGCATTACTTACAGCAATCATTTTCAAAATTCATTTCATTTTGATGATTGTCATACCATAGTCAATAATGTTTATATTCGGGATATTGGAAATATTCCAAAAATTTTTACCGGTATCGAATACTTTGGCAACATGCCTGGTAATCAGGGTTATCGTCCTGTTGTTACGGCAAGCACTGCAATAGATTATTGGCTGGGTGGCGGATATTTTCCATTTTATTTTCATTTGTCTATGTTTATTGTTTTTTTATTGCAGGGTGTGTGCATGTTTTTTATATTTCTGAAAATTTTTAATATTTCCTATAAGCACGAATGGACAAAGTATCTGGCTCTTTTTTGCGTTGGCTGGTATATGCTTCATCCGGGAAATGCCGAAACAATAAATTATATTATTTCCCGCTCCGATTCTTTTTCGACTTTTTTTGCCATCCTGGCATTTGTATGTTATATGTACTCGAAGTTTTGCAGAAAATATTTCTTATACCTTATTCCTGCAGCACTTGGTATTTTGAGCAAAGAGCCGGGAGCAATGTTTTCGGGATTGTTATTTTTCTATATTTTGTTTTTCGAAAATAAAGTGTCGTTAACAAAGATGTTTACCAGGCAACGAAAACAATTTTTCAATGCTATAATAAAAACAATCCCTGCCATATTATTTACGCTTGCTGGTTTGTTTATAGTTATGTACATAGTCTATAAACAATCCTTTAGTACTGGTGAGAATCCGGAAGGGCATTATTTAAAATATATCTTAACGCAGCCGTATGTTTTGTTTATGTATTTCTACAATTTCTTTTTGCCGGTTTCCTTAAATTCAGACCCTGAGTTTGCCGTATTCAGCAATTTTTCGGATATCCGGATGTATTTCGGTTTTGCGTTTGTAATTTTAATGTTTGTTCTTGCTTTTGTTACTTCAAAAAACGAAAAATACCGCCCGATAGCTTTTGGAATATTGTGGTTTTTTATTGCTTCAATTCCTACGTCCTTGAATGTTTCATCTCAGGCTGCAAACAGCCATCGCTTGTTTTTTCCGTATGTAGGATTAAGTATTTCTGTAAGCTGGGTAATATTTCTATTCATGGTGAAAATAAGACCGGTTTTTGAGAAAACCAAATTTAATAAAAGCATAATTGCCGGAGCTTTATTGATTTTATGTGGATATGCTTATGGCACCTATCAAAGAAACGAAGTGTGGAAAAATGAGGAAACCCTGTGGTATGATATTATTCAGAAAAGTCCCGAAAACCCGCGCGCAATGATGAATTATGGATTAACGTTAATGGCAAAAGGTCAATATTCCGAAGCGGAATTTTATTATCGCAAAGCGCTTGCATTATGGCCCAACTGGCCGTATTTACATATTAATATGGGTATTTTAAAAGGAGCCACCAATCAAATTGCCGAAGCCGAACAATATTATCTGAGCGCCATCAGAGTCAGCAGTAGCCCTCTTGCATATTATTATTATTCTAAGTTTCTGTCTGCTCAAAAACGAAGTAAAGAAGCAATACCTTATTTACAGCATGCCATCAAGGTTTCACCGGGGGATATGGAGTCATGCTATTTGCTTATGAGCATTTATACAGAATTGGAATATTGGGATCAACTGCAATCGCTGGCAACAGAAACGTTACAGATTGTACCCGGCGATACTGAAACTCTTTCGTATATAGATATAGCAAAAGGTAAAAAAACTCAGGTTCAGATTAACGAAGAACAAACTAAAAATAATCCTACACCTGAAAATTATCTTAACCTTAGTTTACTGTATTATCAAAAAGGTTTATATGAAAAGTGCATAGATGCCTGCCGCGAAGCGATTAAGTTAAGACCTGATTATGCAGCCGCATACAATAACATCTGTTCCGCTTATAATGCATTAGGAAAATACGAGGAAGGCATCAAAGCCTGCGAAAAAGCGATAGCAATACAACCCGATTTCCAATTAGCCAAAAACAATCTGAACTGGGCGAAAAGCCAGATAAAATAAATTATCTATATTTGCTATCCACAAATCAGGCAGATGGAATTTTTACTTCATAGATTTTTACTTATAGCATCGCTGTTTTTCAGCTTTGTTGTTTTTCCTTTTAATATTCATGCACAGAAAACCAAGATCATGGGAAAGGTTATAGATGTGGCTACCCATGAACCCATGCCTTTCGTGAATGTGTACATACGCGGCACTACCACCGGAGTACGTACCGATTTTAACGGGGAATATGCACTCGAGTTTACCGTTAATGCCGACTCTCTCATTGCTTCTTTTATGGGTTATGTTACGGTGGTTCGGCCTATTGAACTGCATAAATTCCAGACGATCGACTTTCAGATGTTTCCTGATAAATATAATTTGAACGAAGTGGTAATAAGACCTACCATCAACCCTGCCGAGATACTGTTGAAAAAAATAATTGAAAATAAAAAGACCAACAGTGGCGAAGGTTTGGATGCATACCAATATGAGGCTTACAGCAAAATAGAATTTGATGCCAATAACATTTCCGAAGATTTGAAAGATAAACGGATGCTGAAACCTTTCCAGTTCATCTTCGAAAATATTGATACATCTACTGTGAATGGTAAATCTTATCTGCCAATCTTTCTTACTGAATCCTTGTCAGATGTGTTTTACAAGAAGTCGCCCAAATCCAATAAAGAATTTATTAAAGCATCTAAGATCTCCGGTGTTGATAACGAAAGCATTGCGCAGTTCATGGGCGATATGTATCAGAACGTGAAAGTATATGATAATTACATTACACTTTTTGACAAAAACTTTGTAAGCCCTATCGCTAATTTCGGACTGGGTTATTACAAATATTACCTTACCGACAGTGCATACATAGGCAATAAGTGGTGTTACAAAATTATGTTCAAACCACGCAGAAAGCAGGAACTTACATTTACAGGTAATTTTTGGGTAAACGATACATCTTTCGCCATTAAAAAAGTTGAAATGCGTATTGCTGATGATGCAAACATAAACTTCATCAACGATCTGGTCTCTGTTCAGGAATATGATAAAATTGACGACAACCACTGGATGCTCACCAAAGATAAGTTAGTAACCGACTTTAACTTAGTGAACAACACTAAGAATAATCTGGGATTTTACGGTACAAAAACAACTGCTTATAAAAACTATATTTTCAACCGGCCGAAAGACGATAAGTTTTACAATACGCCCATGAACATTACGGTAGCGGATGGCTCAACCGGCAAGGACGAAGTATTTTGGAAAGCTAACCGCCATGACAGTCTTTCAAAAGATGAGAAAGCTGTTTACAAGATGGTGGACACTATCCAAACCATCAGAGTTTTCAGGACTTATGTGGATATTATTAAAACCATCGTACTGGGTTATTATGTGTGGGGAAATTTTGAACTGGGGCCTTATTTTAACATGATAAGTTTCAATAATCTTGAAGGCGGCAGGTTTCGGTTTGGAGGCAGGACAAGCAACAAGTTCAGCACAAAACTGATGATCGAAGGGCATGTAGCTTATGGCACAAAAGACGAAACATTCAAATATGGCGGAGGTTTTCTTTATATGCTTGATAAAAACCCACGCAAATCAATCGGGGCATCTTATAAGTACGATATTGAACAACTGGGAGAAAGCCAGAATTCTTTTATCACCGATAATATCCTTGCTTCCGTACTGCGAAGAAGTCCAAACGACAAACTTTCTATGGTCAAAGAATTTAAAGTATCTTATGATAATGAATGGTTCACCGGCTTTTCAAATACCTTTGACTTTATTCACAGGGATATTTTTCCATTGGGCAATACAAAATTTGAGTTTTACAATGGCGGACAAACAGAAACGAAGCAATCCATGCCATCTATTGCCACTACCGAAGTCGGCTTGAATACGCGTTTTGCATACAACGAGAAATTCATTTTGGGAGAATTTGAACGCACCAGCATGGGTACCGAATATCCCGTGCTTGAAATAAAGTATGGATATGGAATCAAAGATTTTATTGGAGGCGATTATGAGTATCATCGTTTGCAGGTCAGGCTGGAGCATTGGTTTAATATAGGTTCGTTCGGCTGGTCAAAATACTTATTGGAAGCCGGCAGGATATGGGGTAAATTACCTTATCCCTTGCTGAAACTTCACGAAGGCAACGAAACATGGGTTTTTGACGATTATGCTTTCAACATGATGAATTATTATGAATTTGTGAGCGACAAATATTTAAGTTTCTATTATGCCCACCATTTTGAAGGATTATTCCTGAACAAAATCCCCCTGATGCGCAAGTTGAAATGGAGAGAAGTGGCATCTGTGCGTGGTTTAGTGGGTACTCTCGATGAAAAAAATAAACAATATAATCAACAATATCTTCAACCTCCCGAATCCATTAACGAATTGAGCAAGCCTTATTTTGAAGCAGGCGTGGGAGTAGAAAATATTTTAAAAGTATTCAGGATAAATGCTGTATGGAGGTTGTCGTATCTCGACCATCCGAATATTTCCAAATTCGGCATTCTCGGAACTATGCAGATATATTTCTGATTTATTCAGGTTTCGGGTTTCAGGAACTTGAAACATCAAACTTGAAACTTGAAACTCGAAACTTGAACGATTTAAAAACTTTGTTATGATTTTACGGGCAGAAAAAATATTTAAAAAATACAAACAGCGAATGGTGGTGAATGATGTCTCCTTAGAACTGGAACAGGGAGAGATTGTGGGTTTGCTTGGCCCGAATGGCGCAGGCAAAACAACATCTTTTTATATGATCGTTGGTTTGATCAAGCCGAATATGGGGAGAATATTTTTAGATGATGTTGAAATTACTGAAGAACCAATGTATAAAAGAGCGAAAAGAGGCATTGGTTATCTTGCCCAGGAAGCTTCTGTATTCCGCACCCTGAGTGTGGAAGATAATCTTAAAGCCGTTCTTGAATTCACAGGTTTTTCAAAAAAAGAACAGCACGACAGAAAGGAGGCGTTACTTGACGAGTTTGGTTTGCAGCATATTCGCAAAAATACTGGAAATACATTATCTGGCGGCGAAAGAAGAAGAACTGAAATAGCCCGTACTCTTGCTGTTGATCCTAAATTTATTTTGCTTGATGAACCTTTTGCCGGTATAGACCCTATTGCTGTAGAAGAGATTCAAAATATTGTTGCAAAGCTGAAAGAAAAAAATATTGGCATTCTCGTTACTGACCACAATGTCCATGAAACATTAAATATTACTGATAGAGCCTACTTGTTGTTCGAAGGTGAAATTCTGAAAACCGGCACAGCTGAAGAACTTGCAAATGATGAGCAGGTACGCAAAGTTTATCTGGGAAAAAATTTTGAACTAAGAAGATAATGGTAGCATGAGTGTTGCGGCTTTTTGTTGTTTTATAAAATAGTAGTAATTTTGTATAAAATTATTAAATCATGGAAAAAAGGATTATTATACACATTGAAAAGTTACCTGAAGGGTACTATTTAGCCACTTCAACTAATTTACAAGGATTAGTTGCACAAGGACGGACAATAACGGAAACATTAGAAATAGCAAGAGATGTAGCAAAAAAACTTTTAGAAGCTCAAAACATGGATAAGATTGAAAATAAACTTTTGTCCTTCAAAGACAGTTTTAATTATCCATTAGTTGTTGGATTATAATATGGGAAGCCTTTCAGGTTATAAATACAGAGAAATAGTAAAACGACTGAAGAAATTTGGTTTTTTATTTTATAGACAAGCTGCGGGAAGCCATGAGATTTGGTATAATGAAAAAACCAGAAAATACACGACTATACCAAATCATTCAGGAGATATGCCGGAAGGAACTTTACGGGCAATATTGAAACAAGCAGATATTAATCCGATTGACTTTATTAATATGGAAAGTAAATAAAAAGGTATTACTTGTCGTTCTGCACTCTGCATTCAAAAATCTCAAACTCATAAGTTTCCATAATCAGGTTAGCAAGGAATTTTTTGCATGCTGTATCCACTTTTTCGTGTGCAGTTTTTTTATCAGCAGCTTCAACTTCAAGGCTGAGATGCTTGCCAATTCTTACGTTAGTGATTTCAGGCAAACCAATGTTCTTCATGCTCGAAGTAACTGCTTTCCCTTGAGGATCTAATAATACCTTCAGAGGCATGATGTTGATTTCTGCACGGAATTTCATTTTTTATTCGGATTTATGATGATTGATAAAAGAATATATAATGGTAAAATAATAGGAATTGCAACAAAAGATAAAAAGATTATAAGGATCAGCGAAAGGACAAGAAAAATATATTGAACAGAATTTTTTGACCAGGAAAGGTCTTTGAACTTTAAAGAAAATAAAGGTATCGGAGCTATAAGCAGGAATGAAAGAAGGAATACAAGACCAATCAGAAATCCGGGGTTTCCCAGCACATTGCTGATAACAGGAATTTGATCCGGCTGGTAAAAAAGTATTAAAGGAATGGATGCAATAAAAATTGCATTGACAGGTGTTGGTAATCCTATAAAACTATCGGTTTGCCGGGTGTCTGTATTAAATTTCGCAAGACGTAATGCGGAAAATACAGGAATTAAAAATGCAATAAAAGGAATATATACCCCGAAACCTTCTGTTTCTTCAAATGCAATGTTTAGCAGGCAATATAGAATAAGTCCGGGAAGTACCCCAAAACTTACAACATCCGCCAAAGAATCTAATTCTTTCCCAAATTTCGATTTTATATTCAGCAAACGCGCTGTCATACCGTCGAAAAAATCAAATATCGCTGCAATGCCCACAAACCATGCCGCATCGGGAAGATCTCCCCTGAAAAGTAACCCAATACCGATACAACCTGATAAAAGGTTAAGCAAAGTGATAATATTTGGAATATGCTTTTTCATTATTTTAACGATGTTCAAAAGTATTAAAAAAACATGAAACAAAATAAATCTTTTTAGTCGATATTCTATAATTTTGCCATTGATGACTGGTTTAGAAAACATAAATATTGACGATTTTAATTACGACCTCCCTCCCGGAAAAATAGCGCAATACCCTTTGGAAAAGAGAGACCATTCCAAACTATTGATATATAAGAATTCCGATATTTCTCAGGATGCCTTTTACAATATCAATGATCATTTGCCCTCAGAAAGCCTGCTTGTATTTAATGATACAAAAGTTATTCATGCACGTATTATTTTTAAAAAAGAAACAGGTACTCCGATAGAACTATTTTGCCTTGAACCTTTTAACAAAGAGCTGCAAATAGCATTTCAGCAACAGGAAAACTGCGAATGGAAATGCCTTGTCGGAAATAATAAAAAATGGAAATCAGGTCTATTGAAAATAGAAAATGCCTGCCTGACGCCTGCCCCGATGTTATCGGGGGTAGGCATGGAAAAAGCAACCTTATATGCGGAAAAGATCGGGCAGGATAACGGGAATTTTATTATACGATTTTCATGGAAACCCAAATATTTAAGCTTTTCAGAGATACTTGAAGTTTTCGGCAAAGTGCCTCTGCCTCCGTATATCTGCAGGGATGCGGAAAAAAACGATGAAGATCGCTACCAGACCATATTTGCAAAGTGTGATGGATCGGTGGCTGCACCCACGGCGGGGCTTCATTTTACAGAAAAAGTTTTTCATGAGCTTGCTGAAAGCGGAATAAAAACCCAATTTCTCACTTTGCATGTTGGTACAGGTACGTTTAAACCGGTAACTGATCAAAATATTTCAGATCACGAAATGCACGAAGAGCATTTTAGCGTGAGCAGACAGTTACTTCAATCAATTATAAAACAAGGGAAAAACCCGATATTTCCGGTAGGAACAACTTCGTTACGAACAATTGAAAGTCTTTATTGGCTTGGCGTAAAGCAAATATTAAAAAAGGAAAACATGCTTTTTTTAGATCAGTGGGAATCGTATGAATTAGCTGAAAACCTGCCTACCCCCGATAACATCGGGGCAGGCGGACAGGCAGGCCTGCCTACCGGCAAGGCAGGCAAAATTACTGTTGAAGACGCATTATCCGTTTTGCTTCGTAAGATGGACGATTTAGCTGTTTCGCAGTTGAACGCCAGCACCAAAATGATCATTATTCCAGGCTATGATTTTAAAATTGCAAATGGAATTATTACTAATTTTCATCAACCTCACAGCACCTTGCTTTTGCTTGTAGCAGCCATGATTGGCGAAAAATGGAAAGAAACTTATGAGTATGCGCTCGAAAACGATTTCCGGTTTTTAAGTTATGGAGATTGTTGTTTGTTCGTAAAATAATTTATCGCAAAGGAAGTAAAAATAAAATTTACGGCTAATTCTTTTTTTGAGGTGCTGGAAAAATGTATTAGTTTTGTGGTATCCATCCATGTGGGAATCAATTTTAAAAACCTTATCATTTCAAAAAACCTTAGTAGAAAAGGAGTTGTTTAACAGAACCAAATTAAATAAAACTGCTATGCAAATAAAATATAAATTTTGTGCTTTATTGTTGTTTGTAATCATTTGTTTTTGTAGCGAAAAAACACACGCTCAAAGCTTTAGCAAAATTGATAGCCTCGAAAATTTGCTCCTCAAACAAAAAGAAGATACAAATAAAGTTAATATCTTAAACAATTTATGCTTTGAATATTTATACATTGATACTGCTAAATCATCATATTACAACCAAACAGCATTAAATTTAGCATATAGGTTAAATTTTAAAAAAGGAGTTGCATTATCTTTATCGAATTTAGGGCGTTTGGTTTCTTTATTAGGTAAATATAACGAAGCGTTGAAATATTATCAACAAGCCCTGGCAATTTTCAAGGAAACGAACGACCGGAAAAACACAGCTGTTTGTTATACTGATATTGCAATTGCGTATTGGTATTTATCTGATTATTTGAAATGTATTGAACTAAATAATTTAACGTTAGAAATTGCTGACACGGTAACCGACAAAAAAGTAATTGCATGTGCATATACTTCGCTCGGTGTCGCCTATACTAAATTAGGTAATTACCCAAAGGCATTAAAATACTTTTTTTTGTCCCTCGCAATTCTTGAATCTTTAAATGAATATAAAAAAATTGCATGTTGTTATAACAATATAGCTATAATTTACAGAAACCAAAATGATTTAGATAACGCGATAAAATATTATACTATTGCCATTGAGTTGTACAAAAAAAACGATAATAATAAAGACTTGGCAACCTGCTATAACAATGTTGGAGGAGTATATGTAAATAAAAATAAAAACTATGAAGCAATTAAGTATTTTAATTTGGCGTTACAAATTTATAGAAATCTCGGGTATAAATATGGAATTGGGGCAGCAACCAGCAATATAGGAGAAGCTTACGTAAACCTGAAAGATTATAACGCGGCAAAACGATTTTATGAAGAAGCATTAACAATAAGAAATGAAATATCCGATTCAGAAGGAATTTCTTTGATTTTTAACAACCTGTCGCAATTACACCTAAACCTGTCTGATACCAAACAAGCTAAATTCTATGCCGAAAAAGGCCTGAAAATAGCAGCAGATATCAAGTGTTTATCTCAAATGAACACAGCTTATAAATTACTTTCTCAAATTGCTGAGAAAGAAAATAATTTTCAGGAAGCTTACTTGTATCTGAATTTATACCAAATATCTTCCGACAGCCTTTTTAGCATTGAAAAAACAAAAGAAATAGAAAATATTAAAAACAGCTATGAGCTGGATAAAAAAGATTTGGAAATACAGACGATAACTCAAAAACACGAGATGACTCAGCAAATCAATTTAAAAAACAGGTATTTACTTATAAGTATTATAGTTTTTTTACTATTACTCATTGTATCCGCAGGAGTGTTTATTAACAGAAAAAGATTGAAAAACAGGCAGGAAAAACAAATTTCTTTGGCTCGGCAAACAGTAACTGATTTAAAAATAATAAATACCGAGCTTGAAAATGAGAAAATAAATAATGAGTTGCTGTTCAGAAAAAAAGAAGTAGCGAATCTTGCAATCAATATAATTGAAAAAAACAATTTGATAAAAGAAATTATAGATAAAATTAGTAAAGTACAGCAGGAAGATAATTATTCATCGGCACTAAAAGCGTTGAGAAGTTCAGTAAAGATTATTAATCTGAATAAATCAAGAGAAGACTTTTATATACAGGTCGGAGAACTTCATAAAGACTTTTTTCATACTCTTTCCGAAAAATACCCGGAATTAACCAAAAACGAAAAAAAATTAGCAGCATTACTTCTCATGGAGATTTCTTCAAACGATATATCCACAATATTGAATATTTCTACTAAAAGTGTTGAACAGAACCGTTATAGATTACGAAGAAAACTAAATCTTGATGCGGAAATAAATCTTACAGATTTTTTTAAAAATATTACATAACCTATAACAAAAACTGGGGGAGTTTTTTTGGAAAACTCAAATTTTTAACGGATTAACTTATGCCTTCCACTTTATACCCTTTACCAATTTAAGATTTAAGATTCCCTTTTACCTTTTACCTTATACTTCCTTTATTTTGTCGTGGTAAATGTAGTGGTAAATTCTTAAATTGTCGTGGTAAATGTAGGGGTAAAATATTTGCATTCCGATAAATCACAAGGTATTTTTGCTACTGTAATTCAACTATTATTAACTTAAACTTAAAAAACATGAAAACATTTACTACGTTAATTACACGCCTGGCAATAGTAATTGCTGTGGTGTGCAGTATGGGGCAACAGACGAATGCCCAGAAGTTCGTTCATATCACCGATTTGCACGTTAGCACGCTTACAGATGCCATAGGTGAGTTTGACCAGGACGGCAGAAACTTTGCCATATTGCGTAATGCAATTGTTGCTCAAGCCCCTGCTTTCGTGATTGCAACAGGCGATATAGTAAATTCAGGACTTGCTAGTGCAGCAGTAGCCGATGCAGCTAATTGGACTGCACTTACAGGCAAATTGTGGTCAACAGGAACCAGTCCCAATATACAGTATTACATGAATTCAGCTAAAACTATTCCTATTTATTTTGTACCGGGCAACCACGATAGCCGACAAAGATTGCAAGTCCCAACATTCCAAAGTTTGTTAGGTTATGATGCCTATATTGGAATGCCCACAACGGTACCACCGACAGGAAGCTTTACTGCTGGAATTAATAAGGGGTCGGGCGAAACTGCTCGCGATTATTGGTTCACTAATGCCAATATGGTGTTTATCAGTTTGTATTCAGGACTTGATGCTACTTTGGATGCTAATGTTTGTAATCCGGAAGGAGCAGGATTAACAACTGCACAAATAGACTTTGTAAAAGCAGCCTGTGTAGCTAATGCCGGCAAGATAAAAATAGTAGCTATTCATCATCCGGCAGTAAACCCTAATGGAAATGCCAATGTAGGTACCGATTTTGAAAATAAAACTTTTGTTGGTACGTTCGAAACTATTAAAGATGGTGCTATTAACACAACTTTTAAAGGAAGCGATGGTAAAACGTTTACTGAAGAATGTGCATTCTATAATGTAGCCATGGTTTTGCAAGGGCATTTGCATCAAAATGTTGTATTAGATGCAAGTGGTACAAAAAGAAGTTATAGTAATACAGCATGGACACAAAGTGCTGGTACAGGTGTTAACTACATACAGGGAGCAGAAGGACTTAACGGTGCATACAGAGTAATAAATGTAACATCGCCAACGGCATATACTGTTAATGCTCCGTCATTAGCAACAGGTCTTTATGCGGCAATAAAAAGTAATGTGTCATGTGATTATAATTTCACCCCAGTAGTGCAAGGTGTTACAAATTATTTAAACGCCGTAATTTCAGGTGCCGGTAGTACAATAACTCAGTTAAAATTATATGTAGACGGTGTTTTAACAACCACAATTAATAATCCGGCATCAAATTCGGTATTACCCTATACTCTTGCATCAGCAAAAAGCACTACTTCTAAACTTAAGTTAGAGGTAACCAATAGTATTGGTACTACAACAGCAGTTTATGCTCTTACAAAACTCGATGGCACCGATTCGTGGTACGGCAGATGGCAGATTGGTGAAATACGTGCCATTAAGGATCCTGCAACAGGTGTTAGTTACAACTTTGAATTGAGTCAAATAGATACATGGTCTACTCCTCGGCAGATTAGTATGAAAATTTATAATAGTGCATGGATTGAGATTGCTGGAAGTCCCATGATAGTTCAACTGGGTATACCAAAAATAGTTGATGGAATAAACCGGTTGTTCATATTGCCAACATTAATAAGTGGCTACTACCTTAATGAAATTATGATAGCACCTTATGTGTATCCATCTGTAACTATACTTAGGCCTAATGCCGGCGAATCAATGAATTGTGCTGAAGTGCAGGTTTCCACAAGCTATTCCGGCAAGGATATACCATGGCAAACAGTCGATGTCAGCCCGTTTGTGAGTGCAAGTTATTTCAAGACATTGACATTTAACGGCACAGCATCCAGTACCGATAACTTCACATGGATAATGGCTGCTCCCAGTGGTGCTAAGACCATGAACGTAGCCTTAACCGACAAGTTTAGCACTACTTCCACCAAAAGCATTACAGTAACCTATGACCCGACAATACCGTTTTATGTGTACAGAGGTCCTTTGGGGGATTGGTGGACTGATGTTCAAATATACGGTGCATGGCCATCTGGATCAGGTTGGGTAGGCATATATTGTATCTTATATCCCTCGCCTACCGATCACAGTTTTACGTGGGGTGGTAGTGGTCAAAGGTCCACTCGGGTGGAATTAATAAATATGATTGCACATGATTGGTTTATATCTGGGATAGCAAGTGGTGGAGCTTGGGTCGCACCAATACCTTCAGGCGGAACGGGTGTCATCGTCGTTGATAAAAACCAATATGAAACAGGAACTTTTGATGCTTCATTATTCGGCACCATCACCTACAAGGAAGTGTACAATGCGGTGGCACTGCTATTGGGTAAAGACATCCAAGGACTTTATCGTGTGTGGGCAAGCACCAGCGCTTTTACCCGTACCAAGGCAGATGCCATTTTATCATCAACATACAACTTTGATGGCGGGAATGGACCAGCAAGAAGTATAATAGATATTGCTGAGCTGAATGTACAGGATAACTATTTTAGCTTAAAAAGTTACCCTAACCCATTCAATTCTGCTGTTACCATTGAGTATACCTTACCCGAAACAGGGAATGTAAGCCTTGAAGTTTACAATATTACAGGGCAATTGGTAAATACACTAATCAGTGATGAAACCAAAGCAGGTACACACACAGTGCAGTGGAACGGTAAAGATGGTAACGGAAGTGAAGTAACGAGCGGTGTCTATTACTGTAAGATTGTAAGCGGAGAATTTACACAAACTGAAAGACTGCTTTTTATTAAAAAGTAAGGTTAATGGTTAATTGATAAAGAATGAGAAACCGCCGGAGCTGAAAAGTTTCGGCGGTTTTTTTATAAATTGTTATATTTTGATTAATTCGTGAAATTCGTGGCTATTTGCGTGAAAAAAAATAATGCCTGTTTCGTTTTGAACACGACGAGAGGCGAGACGGCTCTGCCTGACTAATTGGTTTATATGGAACTCTTGATAATGATAAAATATTTCCAGCACATCAAAATAATATTTATCCAAAATAATTTACCGCAATTGGTTGTAACAAAAAAATCTTATATTTCCTCTGTAAATTGTTTTGTTTTTTAATGGTTAGAGAGCCTGTCCCGAATTTGATTCGGGAGGACCGTACATAAATTTTCATCAAGTATTTGTGTATTTTTGAAAATTTATGTAGATTTGCATTATGAATTTAGATAAAAGAAAAATAGATACAATTAAGGTTTATTTCAGAACCCGGCCGGTTTTGAGAGCATATTTGTTTGGTTCATATGTTCGTGGTGAAGATGATAATAAAAGCGATATTGATATTTTGGTTGACCTTGATTATTCTAAAAAAATAGGCTTGCAGTTTATTCAAATGCAGATTGATTTAGAAAAATTGCTTAGTGCTAAAGTTGACTTAGTTTCATCAAATGGCGTATCAAAATATATAAAGCCGTTAATTGATAGAGAAAAGCAGTTAATATATGCGAAATAAATTAGGCGACACAGTTAGACTTCAGCATATTCTGGATGCAATTCTTGAAATTGAAAGCTATCTGATTAATGCAGATTTTTCAAATTTTATGCAAAACTCTATGATGAGATTTGCATGTATAAAACAAATGGAAATAATTGGAGAGGCAAGCAATCATTTAGCAGATGAGACAAAAGAAAAGTTTTCGTCTATTGAATGGGGGCAAATAATAGGTATGAGAAATGTATTTGTACATGAATACTTTGGAATTGATACTATTTTAGTTTGGGAAATTATTAAAAATGATTTGCCTGACTTGAAAGCGAAAATAATAGACTTAATAGAATAAATCCACTATTGCCAATTGTGCGCCTGCAATGCGTATCTGCCTATCCTGCCTCGGCGAATTGTTTTTACACCCGGCACAACTTGTCCCGACTTGGCGGAATCAAAATAATATTTACCAAAAATAATTTACCGCAATTGGTTGTAACAAAAAAATCTTATATTTCCTCTGTAAATTGTTTTGTTAGTTCGACAGGCTCACTACAGGTTTTTAATGGTCAGAGGGAACCGTACATAAATTTTCATCAAGTATTTGTGTATTATTGAAAATTTATGTAGGTTTGTGGCTGATAATTTATTTTAAAAACCAATAAAATTTACACACATGGCTAAAAGAACATTTCTGATACTTATTATTTCTATGTGCTGCTTTAATCTGAATGTTAAGGCAGACGAAGGTATGTGGCTCCCTTTGCTTATCGACCGCCTTAATTATATTGATATGCAGAAAATGGGATGCCATCTCACGGCAGATGAAATTTACAGTGTAAATAATTCCAGCATTAAAGATGCGATTGTTGCTATTAACAATGGAATGTGCACAGGTGAAATGGTCTCTGCTGAAGGGCTTTTGCTAACCAATCACCATTGTGCCTATGATTATATACAGAACCGTAGTACCGTGGAACAAGATTATATGAAAACCGGCTTTTGGGCTTTGAATAAAAATGAAGAGTTAAGAAATGACAAGATATCGGTAAGTTTTCTTATTAAGATTGAAGATGTATCAGGAAAGATTTTGCCGTATATAAACGATAAAATGTCGGAAACTGATCGTTCAGCGGTTGTTGACTCCATATCCTCTGTTCTTGAAAAAGAAGCCGTAAAAGGTACGATATATACAGCCAAAATATTGCCTTTTTTTGAAGGGAATGAATATTATATTTTTGTTACCGAAACATACAAGGATGTTCGACTGGTAGGTGCTCCACCTAAATCTATTGGCAACTTTGGTGCTGATACTGATAACTGGATGTGGCCACGGGAAACAGGAGATTTTTCATTTTTCCGTGTCTACATGTCTCCTGATGGTGAACCGGCAGAATATTCCAAAAAGAATGTGCCGTATAAACCTAAAAAATATTTACCCATTTCAATTAAAGGAGTTAAGAAAGATGACTTTGCTATGATACTTGGATATCCTGGAACATCTGACCGCTTTATGACTTCTTATGGTGTAAATGTGGCATTGGAGAAATACAACCCTTCTATTGTAAAGATCAGGGAAAAGAAGCTGTCTCTATGGAATGAAGATATGAAAGCAAGCGAGGAAGTAAAGATTCAATATGCTTCTAAATATGCCATTATTTCTAATTATTACAAATATTATATAGGGCAAATTGAACAATTGAAGAAGCTGAAAATATATGATAAAAAAGTGGTAATTGAAAAAGCCTTTACAACATGGTATAGCAGTAATCCCGAGTTAAAAGAAAAATATGGTAATGTTCTTAATGAAATTGAAAAAGCATACATAAATATAGGGAAATATACCATTCCATACATTTATTACAGAGAAGCAATAATCAGGGGAAATGAAAGGGGAATTGAGATGTTTGGCTTTGCTAATACTTACGAAGAATTATATAAACAATTAAAACTTGCTGTTGATGATGAAGCAATTAATAAGCTTACCCAAAGTCTTACCTATGCAGCAAAACAGTATTTTAAAAATTATAACATGGAAACGGATAAAAAGATATGTATTGCCATGATGGAAATGTTTT
>JBBAAT010000025.1:0-16010 GCA_041658145.1 Bacteroidales bacterium
CTCGCAATGATGTCATTGCAAAGCCGACGCAGGAGGCTGAAGCAATCTCAATGCGAGAATTTAGGTTTAACATAACACTAAAGTTAGATTTCTTAATTTAATATGAATGTGCAATCGGTATTAAACACTTTCCCCAAGCAACTCCCTGATCTGCTTTAGATGAAACAGTTTCTTCTTTTGCCTCAGTTGCATAGCCGATTTCGTATAATACTCATGCTGCTGAAGAAAATACAATTCATGGATATACCATTCTTTGAGAGATATGGGATTGTCGTGTTCATTCCATTCACATTGCAAACAGATACCATTCATGAAAAAATCATCTCTGCCCAAGTAATCAAGATCAGCGTCGCACAATATTTTTTCAAGAAGGGTTTTCGGTTTCTGATGGATTTCGGTACTAAGTATCATTTTAGTGATCTGTCCGATCTGGTTTTGCGTAAATCCAAATGCAGGTAAAGTATCTTGTACAATCTGAGCTGACGTTTCTTCATTGTTTAAATACCTGATAAGAAACCCGCTGTCATGGTATAAAGCTGCTATTTTAACCAATATCAACTCTTCCTCTGTCAGATTTTCCATAATACCATATTGCACGGCAGCAATTGTAACATCAAGCGTATGCTTTATACTATGGTAATAAAGTTTTTCAGGAAGTTCTTTTTCCAGTTTTCTGATGATATATTTCTCAGCTCCTTTATTATCCATTTGAATTAAGGTTTGTTGTTACTGACTAATTTTTTCATAGAGTTCCTCGAATTTTTGATTGGGTATCTTTCCATCTACATCCACTGACAGCTCTTTCTTTATTCGTTCTGCAAAATACATATCAATCTCGCCTTTGTGTTTAACAGGTACCTTTCCTCTGTATGTACATTCAAAAAAATCTTTCACCAGTTCGTATGTCAATCCTGAAATATTAATTTTGTTGGGCAAGCCTGATTGTTCAAGCCGGCTAGCTGTATTAACAGTATCACCCCATATATCATAAGCAAACTTTTTCTTGCCGACAACTCCCGAAATGATCTTACCTGTGTGAATCCCGATTCTGATTTTCCAGAGTGTCCGCCTTTTGTCGGATTGTTCTTTTTTCAGCCTGTTAATAAAATCGCGTATCTCAAATGCGGCAAGAACCATATCAATAGGATTCGTCTTATTTTTAATAGGTAATCCGCCTGCACACATGTATGAATCACCAACTGTTTTAATCTTTTCAATATTATGCCTGACACAAACATCATCAAAAAAAACAAAACACCTGTTCAATTCTGAAACCAATTCCTGCGGTTCGAGTTGCTGTGCAATTACCGTAAAATCTTTGAAATCAGAAAACATAACAGTTACCTGATCAAAAAATTTTGCTTTGGCGCTGCCGTCAGCTTTCAATTCTTGCGCAATTTTGAAAGGCAAAATATTAAGAAGAAGCTTATCTGATTTTTCCTTTTCCTTTTCAAGTTCCTTTTTTTGATTATTGATTTCGTTCGTTCGTTCTTTAACCACTTCTTCCAACCGTAACTTTGCTTCACGCAAGCGTTTGTTACTGTATCTTATTGCAGAATAAATGATGAAAGCAAAAGCCAAAACATAAAATACATAAGCTAAATATGTCCTGTACCACGGGGAGAGAATTTTAAATTCGTAAAGGGCTTCCGTGCTATCCGTATCAAAAATATTTTTTGAAATCACATGAAATTTATACACCCCTGGAGGCAGGTTCGTATATCCTTTTTTTGTTTCATTTGTCCAATCCGACCATTTTTTATCAAAACCTTCAAGGAATATTTTATACTGTTTGGAACTCTCATCATAATAACTGGGTGCTGCATATTCAAATGTCAGGCTATTATATGCAAATGATATTTCCGGCTTCAGGTTTTCCGGCTGGTCAAGCGAAAGCCCCACACATTCGCCGCTATCGTTTATATTTTTAAAGTAGGTTCCTCCAAAAAGAACCGAATCTCTTTCAAGAATCACTTTCCTGATAAGCGCATGGAATTCCTGATTATAAGCGTATTTAACATTTCCGTCGTACCTATAAAGCCCATCGTCACCACCAAACCATGTTACATTGGTTTCTTCCGGATATATGGAATAAATTTCCATTTGCGGAATTGGTTTAAAAGCAATGGTGTTTATTGTGTATGCTCCATTCTTATTTTTAAGAGCTGCAACAAGAGTCTTTTTTCCTGTAACTTTGTTGGTAATCTGAAGCCAAAGATTTCCCCTTTTATCTTCAATCATCCGGTTTATATATAATGATCGCTCAGGAAAACCAACAGACAAAAAGTTTTTACGAACGAATGTGATATCAGAAACCTTGTTTCCGTTTAACTTTTCAACCGGCAAATAAATCCCATCTTCGGAAACAAAAAGAAGCTTATTTCTAAACTTGTATATTGTAGAGTAGCTTGAAGGAAGTCCTGATGCGGTATCAAAACGAGTTATATTATACGACAATTTCCCGTTAAGAGACAATGTATTTTTTTGAGTGTACCGATTTTTAAATTTCACCATATAAACACCCGAAAACTCAGTAGATACCCATAATTTACCGGTATTATCTTCATTTATACTTACAATTTTTTCATCAATACCATCAAGTTTCCCTTCATTTTTAAAAATCAATTCATCGCCTGAATAATTCAAAGAAATACATATTATACCTTCATTCGTACCGACAAAAATTCTGGAAGGATCTTTTTCGCTCCTGAAGAGAATCAAAGCAGTAACTTTTTCAATAATGGGATTGCTTGAGTACAGATTTACATCAAAAACACCCGCAGAACTTGCCACAATTAGTTTGTCGTTCCTGCGGTTCTTTTTATTCTTAATAACCAACAGATCCCATGTTGTCGATTTTATATCTTTCAGTGATTTGAAATGAGATAGATCAGTTTTTTGATCATCCTCATAAACCGAATCTGTTGGAAGGGAAAAATCGTGATAGAACAATCCCTGCCAGGTGCCTGCAAAAATTTTCCCTTTAAACCGGACACAAGACAATACGCTGCCCTTAAGGCCCATGTCATCATTCCAAAAGCTGAGAGGAGAAGAAATATCTGCGCGGGTTATGCCATTATCGAGTGAGAGCCAAAGCGAATTTTGATTGTCCTGGAACACACTACTGTGTGTTTCATTCTGAACACCTGCTTTTTTATTTAATATTGAAATTAAATTACCTTTATTGTCCATAATCGCTGTCCCACTCCTGTGAGTAGTAAAAGCATAATTTCCGTTTTTCAGCTTCGTACTATTAAGGAGGATGTTGCGATGAATGAAATAATCTGCCTGATTGTTGAATTTTATAATTTCAGGATAAATGCTTTTTTTTAACTTATAAGGATCATTTACAAGGAACATTCCGCTATCCTTTGTCACAATAAGCATCTTATTGCCTTTAAAAGGCAGGATATTCTGGATAGATTTCTGTGCAAAATATTCTCCGCCTTTCAATTTAACAATCGAATCGTTCCAGATATACCCGAGTCCTGTATTTTTTTGCCATAAGAAAATATTTTCTCCAAACTTGTAACATTTTCCGGGATTATGAAGATTCCACGCCTTTATTAAGTTTTTATTCCACCGGAACAGTTTTTCTCCCGCCATAAAATACACACCCGACTTAACAATATAGATATTCAGAATGTAATTGAATTTTCTGTTTTTTGGATCAAACTTATTTAGCAGTGATACATATTTAAGTCCGCCTGTTTTTGACGTCGCCAAATATCCAAATTCTGATGCGGATCCCACATATATTTTATCGTCTATATCAATGGCAACTGATCTTGCAGAGGATTTGTTGGCAATCCTGATCACTCTCCAGTGGGCGCCGTCAAACTCCAGAACACCATCGCCATTTGCAAAATAAAGAACACCCCTGCTATCCTGAACGCAACCCCAGTTCTGTGAAAAAGCTTTGTATTCTTTGGGTGGATGATTGCATATCAGAGGCAGTCCTATCTCATATTGCCATGAAGTTTGAGCAATAAGAAGTATTGGAAAAAATACCAAACTGAATATAAAATAATTTTTTTTCATACTAATCTCAAAATATTGTTGAAGGTTGATGGGTTGGGCTGCTTGTTAGGTTGTAAGTCATTGGTCTAAAGTTTTAAACCAATAAAAAAATCCATTGACCCTGTCTGCCCTGCCTACCGGACAGGCAGGCGACAGGCAGGCAAACCAACTGCTCAACCTTTTAACCTAAAATCTGAATACATTCAGCATAAAAATAGTTAAATATGGCTGAATTCTATTTCGAAGTGCAACAAATTTAGTAAAAAATTGCAACTACTCAGCCGATTTAAAATGTTAAAAAAAATACATGCCACAGATTACACAGATTAAAATTATTTTTTTTATAAATGTTACTCACAAAATTTTTATTTTTTAAGGTGTTTCCAGAAATACATTTGGGACAAGCTGTGAGAACGCTTCGCTTAGTTGTTAAAAAGCCCTAACAGCACGAACATAGTCTGCATTGGACTTATTGTAGTTGAACGCGTAGCCGCTGCCGAAGGTGAAGGTCCATGCGTTGGAGGCATCGTACTCCGTACTAGACCAATAGTACGCTGTGGTTGATAACAAAGTAACACCGCTACCAGAAGTTGATGCCGCCCTATTTACAATAAAGCGATTACGCCATAAAATACCAAGTCCATCAACAGATGGCAAATACCAACCTGTACCCAGAGCTGTGCACCAGTCTGCGGCGACGCTTGTATTCCCCTGGTTAATAATTGCACTGGTATTGCACAATCCATTCCAGGAGCTTAGTGCCCCTGTGCTACCACTTGTACAGCCCGTGCAACCTGTGCAAGTCGGAACACTTGTACTTTGATAATTAACGGGCGCGGACTGTGCCCACATTTTTAATGTTGATTCTGTTTTTGACACAATTAAACCGTGCCATGTAGCGGTAGTGTCTTGGTAGAGGTAAAAAATAATGCCTCCATCTTTGTATTGTCCAAGGTAGTATGGGCAACTACCTGCAGGGCCAGTTCCTCCGGTAGCTCCTGTTACACCTGTTGCGCCTGTTGCTCCGACAGTTCCTATTCCCGTAGCTCCAGTTGGACCGGTTGCTCCATCATTTCCTGCCGGACCTGTTGGGCCGGTCGGGCCAGTGGGTCCTGTCGGACCCGAAGCACTTGAATCACACATCGAAACCCAAACTGGTAGCTGAGGCAATACAGGTACTTTATAATAGAAAAAGCAACGGAAATCTATATCATAAACAAGTAGTCCATGAGCCGGAAGACCGATCGCTAACCGCTCAAGGGTTGTAAGACGAGGTACCAATAATCCTTTGTCATTTGCTGACAGATCCAGAATGGCTGAAGGATCGGGTGTAACTGTTCCTATTCCAACATTATCTTGTGAAAAAGCAAAATTTATTGCTATTACATTCGCAATTAAAAAGACGGATAATTTTTTCATAGATTTCATTGTTTAATTGTTCTTATGACCCCTTCGGCAATATATTTAGTACTTGTCCATAAAGTCATAGATACTGATTTAAGAACAAGGATTACTCACAATTATTTATATTTTTATAAGGTGTTCGTGAGAACGCTTCGCTAAGTTAACGATTTTTGATTTAAGAAGTTTTAACTTCGTCATTCGATATTCGTTGTTCGATATTCATAATTCATTTATAATTTTGTTTGCAGCCTTGTGTTACGCTATGAATAATGCAGGTTAAAGAAAATGTTTTTTCAGGTACTTCCCTGTATACGAATAATCACAAAAGGCAAGGTCTTCGGGAGTTCCCTCAAAAACAAGAGTTCCACCATTTTCACCACCTTCCGGTCCCAGATCAATCACCCAGTCGGCTGATTTAATTACATCGCCATTATGTTCAATAACCAAAACAGAATGTCCGTTTTTTAAAAGTGCATTAAAAGAATGAAGCAATTTATTAATATCATGAAAATGCAGGCCGGTAGTGGGTTCGTCGAATACAAAGAATGTAGGGGTTCCTGATGCACCTTTCGACAGAAAAAAGGCAAGTTTAATTCGTTGTGCTTCACCTCCGCTAAGAGTGCTCGAAGGCTGTCCGAGTTTAATATACCCAAGTCCCACATCGGCAAGTGGTTTCAGCTTTGAAATGATTTTGTTTTCAAGAGCAGGTTTTTCTTTTGCAATAAAAAATTCCAGGGCATCATCAACCGTCATATCCAATATCTGGCTGATATTTTTCCCTTTATAAGTTACATCAAGAACTTCGTCCTTAAAACGTTTTCCCCTGCAACTTTCACAAACCAAACGAATATCGGCCATAAATTGCATTTCAATCGTTACTTCCCCTGCCCCTTCACATTCTTCGCACCTGCCACCTTCAATATTAAATGAAAAATACCCTGGTTTATATCCCCTCAGCTTCGCCAACTGCTGGTGTGAATACAACTCCCTTATTTCATCATATGCCTTCACGTACGTAACCGGGTTTGAGCGCGAAGATTTACCTATCGGATTCTGATCAACAAGTTCAATATTGGAAATGCTTCTGAAATCACCTTCAAGTTTATCATATTTTCCGGTCTTTTCACCATAGCCTCCAAAAATCTTTTTCAATGCAGAGTACAAAATATTTTTCACTAATGATGTCTTCCCCGATCCGCTAACGCCTGTAACAGCAATGAGCATGCGCAACGGAAATCTGACGTTGATACCTTTCAGATTATTCTCCCGTGCACCTTTTATTTCAATAAATTCTTTCCATTTCCGCCTTGTTGCGGGCACATCGATCTTCAGCTTTTTATTAAGGTATCCGGCAGTGAGGCTTTTTTCCTCTTTTAACAAATCGCCGGGTGATCCATAAAAAACGATTTTCCCTCCATGTGCGCCGGCTAAAGGGCCAATATCAATAAGATGGTCAGCTGAACGAATGATATCTTCGTCATGTTCTACAACAATAACAGTATTTCCAATATCTCTCAATGTTTTCAGCACTTTGATAAGACGCTCCGTATCTCTCGGATGAAGGCCAATACTTGGCTCATCAAGAATGTACATTGAACCAACCAGGCTACTACCAAGGAATGTTGCAAGATTGATCCGTTGTGATTCCCCGCCGGAAAGTGTAGATGAAAGCCTGTTCAGGGTCAGATATCCGAGCCCCACATCCAGCATAAACTGAAGCCGCGAAGTAATCTCAATAAATAAACGTTTGCTCACATTTTTTTCATAAGCGGTCAACTTAAGACCGGAGAAAAAATTATAAAGGTCGCTCAGCGGCATTATGGTAAGATCAGAGATCGATTTACCTCCTGCTTTCACATAATTAGCATCGTTTCTTAGCCTTGCGCCTTTGCAATCCGGACAGCTTGTTTTCCCTCTATATCTTGCCAACATTACCCTGTATTGAATTTTATATGTCTGCTCTTCTATATATTTAAAGAAATTATTCAATCCATTAAAATACTTATTTCCTGTCCAAAGCAATTCTTTTTCTTCTTTTGTAAACTCGTAATATGGGCGATGAATCGGGAAATCAAATTTATATGCGTGCATTATAAGTTTGTCTTTCCATTCGCTCATTTTTTCCCCTCTCCAGCATGCTATTGCATCATTAAAAATTGAAAGACTTTTATCAGGTACGACAAGATCCTCGTCTATTCCGACAACACTTCCAAAACCTTCACATGTCTTGCAGGCGCCATAAGGATTATTAAAGCTGAAAAGATTGGTGGAAGGTTCTTCAAAAATAATTCCATCCGCTTCAAATTTCCGTGAAAAATTGACGACTTTTTTTGATATTTCATCAGAAGAAAATTCAACCTTACAAATTCCGTCTCCTTCAAAAAAAGCTGTTTCTATGGAATCAGCCACTCTTGAATTGAAATCATCATCATTTCGTTTTACAACAAACCGGTCTATTACTACATTTAAATGATCCTTTATTTTCATATCCGGTTTTTCAGTCAGTAATTCGTCAATCCTTTTTACCACTCCTTCGTGCAAAATCCGTGAAAATCCCTGTTGCAAAAGAATCTCCAATTGAACATTTACAGATCTCCCTGACCGGATAGGCATTGGAGAATAAATAAGCACTTTTGTGCCTTCAGTAAGGGATTGGATGTAATTTACAACATCTGAAACCGAATCTCTCTTAACAATAACGCCCGAAACCGGAGAATAAGTCTTGCCAATTCTTGCAAATAAGAGTTTCAGGTATTCATATATTTCAGTAGAAGTGCCTACAGTAGATCTGGGATTCCGGATGGAAACTTTCTGCTGAATGGCTATTGCCGGAGAAATTCCGTTTATATAATCTACATCGGGTTTGTTCATCCTGCCAAGAAACTGTCGCGCATAAGAGCTCAGGCTTTCTACATAACGCCTTTGACCTTCTGCGTATAAAGTGTCGAATGCAAGCGAAGATTTTCCAGAACCCGACAGGCCTGTAATAACAATCAGCTTATTCCGCGGTATGTTTACATCGATATTTTTCAAATTATGCACCCTTGCCCCTTTAACAATAATGAACTTTTGGGAATCATTCGATGAAAAATCTTTTTCAGGCATAAGTGCAGTAAATAATTAGAGTTTGTATATAAACTCTAAAGTTTGTGATAATTTTAGATTTATGATTTAAAATACTGATACTCAATCTGAAATCAAAAATCTGAAATCTTAAATGAAATAAAAAGTTGGCTTTATGGACAGACACTAATTAATATCCGTTTTTACATCTTTTTCAAAATTATTAAATAAAACTTGACAAAGGCATCATTATTTTACTACCTTTGTAAAGTTAAACCAGTTTTAACTTAATTATAAATACAATAGCACCTCTCTACTTCTAATTCTTTTTTAATTTATCTTAATCTATAGGAGGATCCTTATCGGATAAATATTTACCCTTTTCACTAAAAAGGGAGGTTAAAATGACACATCCGTTAATTAGCGACCAGGAGCTGATTAATTCTTATTTAATTGGCAACCATTCCAGTATTGAAACATTAATTCGTCGTTACAAAAGAAAGTTGTTTACCTACATCTATCTGAATGTAAAAGACAGATATTTAGCTGAAGATTTATTTCAGGATACTTTCATTAAAGTGATCAACACCCTTCGTTCAGGCAATTATAACGATGAAGGGAAATTTCTTCCATGGATGATGAGGATAGCTCATAACCTCATCATTGATCATTATAGAAAATCAAACAGGATACCTGTTATTGATAATGATAATGATTATGATATTTTTAACACTATCAGGATTTATGATGAAAGTGTGGAAGAAAAAATTATCACGGAACAAATTCACAAAGACGTTAAAAAATTACTGGATCTACTTCCCGAAGAACAGCGTGAAGTGATTATCATGCGACACTTTGCTGATATGAGCTTTAAAGAAATTGCCGAACAGACCAATGTCAGTATCAACACCGCTTTAGGGAGAATGCGCTATGCGCTGATCAACCTGCGAAAACTTGTGAAAGAGAAAAACATCATTCTTTCCCTGTAATTTTTTTTTGAGAGTAAATACTAAACTGCTTTTTTGTTCGTTCTATCTATAAAATATGGTCAAATCCATTTTAAAGCCTATGAACAAAAACTATACTTTTAACGATCTGATTTTTCTCGCTTACAATGAAACGGATGAAAAAAATGCCGTAAAAATTCGTAAAGCGCTTAACAACAACGAAGAGTTGCGTAACGAATATCAGTCTATTCTGAACGCCCAAAACATTCTTGACAAATTACAACAAGAACCATCAGAAAAAACGATTAGTAATATCCTTGGATATTCTAAAGCGCTGAATGTATTTACACTTAAGCCAGATGTAAATACAGGGTTTTTCATTGTGAACTAAAAAAGTCAGTCAAATAAAAAGAAAAAGCGCCGATGGTGTTTTTTCTTATTTTGACTTTGAGACTTTCTTTTCAACAAAACATTTATGTTTTTTATAAAAATTCATGTATGTTTGTTGACAAAAAACAATAATGCGAAAAGAAGAACGGTTTCAAAAATTTATCAAATATTTCAGCATACATAAACCGATTGTTGAAACAGAGCTTCATTACGAAAATCCTTTTCATTTGCTTATAGCCGTAATTCTTTCTGCTCAATGTACCGATAAAAGAGTTAATTTGATAACCCCTCCCCTTTTCAAAAATTTCCCAACGCCTGAGTCGCTTGCAAAATCGAGCTATTCCAAAGTATTGAAATATATCAAATCCTGTTCTTATCCAAACAATAAGGCAAAGCATCTTGTTGAAATGGCTAAGGCGCTTGTTTTAAATTACAACAGCACGATTCCTTCGGATGTAGATGAATTGCAAAAGATTCCCGGTGTTGGCAGAAAAACGGCAAATGTTATCGCATCTGTAGTTTTTAACAAACCTGTGATGGCAGTGGACACGCATGTATTCAGGGTATCAGCAAGGATAGGGCTTACAACTAATGCAAAAAACCCGCTGGAAGCAGAAAAGCAATTGATAAAATACATACCTGATGATAAAATTCCGACTGCACATCACTGGCTTATACTTCATGGAAGGTATATCTGTACTGCAAAAAATCCAAAATGCAAGGAATGTGGAATAACTGAAATATGTAAATATTTCAAAACTATTAAAACTCAATAAAAAAAGTCAGCATAAAAATCATACGGTATAGTTTTTTGAATGAAAAATAATGTTACATTTGAAAAATAATTTGTATTAAAATTAAACACAAAATATATGAGCAAAGAAAAAGAAACTACCGGACAGACAGGCGAAAAGCAAAAGGCATTACAGCTTACACTTGATAAGCTTGAGAAAACATATGGCAAAGGAACCATAATGAAATTGGGGGATAACGCTATTGATAATGTAGAATCAATTTCAACCGGATCTATAGGACTTGATTTCGCTCTTGGGATTGGCGGCATACCTAAAGGAAGAGTGATCGAAATATATGGACCTGAATCTTCAGGAAAAACAACATTAGCTATGCATGCCATTGCTGAATCGCAGAAGAACGGAGGTATTGCGGCATTTATTGACGCAGAGCATGCATTCGACAGATTTTATGGGCAAAAACTCGGAATGGATATTGCAAATCTTCTTATTTCACAGCCGGATAACGGAGAGCAAGCGCTTGAAATTGCCGACAATCTTATACGTTCAGGGGCAATTGATATTTTAGTTATCGACTCTGTAGCTGCGCTAACACCAAGAAGCGAAATAGAAGGCGAAATGGGCGATTCAAAAATGGGACTTCAGGCAAGGTTGATGTCGCAGGCGCTGAGAAAACTTACCGCCTCCATCAGCAAGACACGCTGCTGCTGTATTTTCATTAACCAATTACGTGAAAAAATAGGTATAATGTTTGGCAACCCTGAAACAACAACAGGTGGAAATGCCCTTAAATTTTATGCATCCGTGCGGCTTGATATCAGAAAAATGAGCCAGATCAAAGAAGGAGATGTGGTTATGGGAAACAGGGTAAAGGTTAAAGTAGTTAAGAACAAAATTGCGCCGCCATTCAGAACAGCCGAATTTGATCTTATTTATGGAGAAGGCATTTCTAAAGTAGGAGAAATAGTTGACATGGGTGTTGACTTTAATATTATTAAAAAGAGCGGCTCCTGGTTCAGTTATGGCGATACCAAACTCGCCCAGGGAAGAGATGCAGTGAAAAAACTGCTTGCCGATAATCCCGAATTGTCCGATGAACTGGAAGTGAAGATACGCGAAGCCCTGGCTGCGAAGTAGCGTCTGAATTACAGGGCACCTTTAAAATCCATGGAGTCCGTCATTGCGAGCGTAGCGAAGCAATCTGTTTACCAATGAGATTGTTTCGGTCGCCTGCCTTGCCGGTAGGCAGGTTCCTCCCTCGCAATGACGTTTTTATTGAGTTTTTAGAAATTTCTTTAATTTTATATACATTTCCTGAATAATCTAAAGAATATGAAAAATGTTTTGGCCATTGTTATAGTGGCTATCCTTGCGATAACATTGTTTTCCTGCGGCAGCGGCAACAAAAAAAATGACATTACTAAAACTAAAGTTTCCGACACCCTTTCACCCGAGATCACAAAATTAAACGCAAAGATTGCTGCCAATCCCGACAATCCTGATCTTTATAACGAAAGGGCTAAATTGTTGATTGAAAAACAAAAACTTGACGAAGCATTTTCAGATATTCGTACAGCGCTGAATATTGATTCTTCAAAAGCTCAATATTTTCTGACACTTTCCGATGTATATTTCGCAATGGGAAAGATAAAAAATTGTAAACGAGCAATAGAGAAATCGTTAGCGCTTGATCCTGACTATGCCGAAGCTGACCTGAAATATGCAGAGCTGAACCTGTATTTTAAAGAATATAAAAAAACCATTGAATACATTGATAAAGCTCTTGCTATTGACAAAATAAATGCGAAAGCCTATTTTATGAAAGGTATGACATACAAGGAAACAGGCGATACGGCAAAAGCTGTTTCTAATTTTAAAAAAACGATTGACCATGATCCCGAGTATTATCATGCATTTATTCAATTGGGTATATTGTTTTCTGTAAAAAAAAATAAACTTGCCGTTGATTATTTTATGAATGCAATAAAGCTTAATCCTAAAAGCACAGAAGCAAGATACGGGCTTGGGATGTTTTACCAGGAAACGGAAGAATATGATAAAGCTATTATTGAATACGACTCTATACTGCGAATTGATCCAAAATATAAATTTGCGCATTATAACTTAGGTTATGTTCACCTCGTGTATCTCAAGGTTTACTCCCAGTCAGTAAAACATTTTACCAATGCGATAACTTGCGATCCAAAATATGTGGAGGCATATTACAACAGAGGTTACAGTTACGAACTGATGGGTGATATTCAGAATGCAAAAACTGATTATAACAAAGCGCTCGAATTGCGCCCCAATTACCAGAAACCTATTGACGGGTTAAACAGGCTGGATGGATTGATGAAAGGGAAGTAGTAAGTTACAAGTTACAAGTCATAAGTTACAAGGCATAAGTCATAAGTTGAAAGTAGGATTTGGGATTGACCTGACAGCGTTTCAGAAGCATTGTGCGATTGGAAAAACCTGTCAGGTCTGAGAAAGTCAACAGATGAACATATTAAATTTTGATATTGATAGATATTGGGATATTCATAGATATTGGGATTTGAGATTTGGGATTTATGAATGCAGAATTAAGAATGCAGAGTGCAGAATTAGGAATGAAGAAATTTTGCTCAACCGCACAAATCCAACCCTTCGCAAAAGTAAAAGAGTTTGCAAAGCCAACCCAATGAAAAAAAGAATTAATCCAACTTATGCCTGCTTTGTTGGATAAGGCGTTTAAAGGAGAGTTGTAAATTTTATATCATGGGTTTAAGTATTCATTATAGTGGTAGTTTCAAACCAAAAGCTTCTTTAACAGCAATGATTGAAGAAGTGAAAGACATTGCTGAAATATATAAATGGGAATACACTGTTTTTGAAGATAAGTTTCCTGCAAACAGTTTATGCAAAACTGAATACAACCAAAATATTTACGGAATAAGTTTTACACCTCCAAACTGTGAAACTGTTTGGTTGTGTTTTCTTTCAAACGGAAAAATGAGCAGCCCTTCACGCCTGGAATTTTTTGGTAAAAGTGAAAACAAAGAAGAACAGCAATACCTGTATATGCTTTCTGTAAAAACACAGTATGCAGGAATTGAAATTCATAAACTTATCATTCACCTGTTGAAATATCTGAGCGGAAAGTATTTGCAGGATTTCACAGTAAATGATGAAGGTGAGTATTGGGAAACCGGGAATGAAAAATTGCTGCAGGATATATTTAAACGATATACTGATTTGATAGAGAGTTTTGTATCTTCAATAGAAAATTATCCGATAAAATCGGGAGAAAGTTTTGAAGCCTATTTTGAAAGGCTACTAAAACTAATTCATGAAAAAAATAAGAAATGAAAAATCTTCTCACACTTCACGAAGCAGTTGCAATTTTGAATAATAATGAAGATGAAAAGAATAATACCGATCTGCTAACAAGATATTCATTTTATTTCGCAAACTCATAAAATGAAACTGTTAGTCAGTAGGCATTAACTAAACCATGCTAACAAGCTTCATTTTCATTCTCAGCGGTTTAGAATAAGATGCCGGAGGCATCACACGTTTATAAAAGCAGGGATAACGGGATAATCTGCGACTCCTGCGGAGTCGAACAAAACAACCGCAATGATTTTTTTATAAACCTTTGAACCCGCTGGGTTCTGAAAACGGGAAAAAAAATCAATTTACAATCAAAGCTTGAAAAACCAGCCCAATATTTTTTTATAAAAGCCAAACAATAAAATTGCACACTTTGAAACTATGGTAAATAAAGCCTTTCAATATATATCACCACCTACGGGGCTTACTTTTCAAGTAAATAGTTTTTTTACCAATATTAAGCCTCTAACGAGGCTATCCCGTAGGGATAATATCTTGGTAAAAAAGAAAATAATCAAAATAATAAAGTTCCGTCAGGAACGAAATAAAAATTTAATCGTACAACAGTGAAATTTTATGAAAAAATATTTTATAGCAATTCTCGTTTTTGCGATTTCAGTTAATCTAAACGCGCAAAACCTGCCTGACCGGCAGGCAGGTAAACTAACTCCTGAACTTCTCTGGAAATTAGGCAGGGTAAGTGAAATGCAGATTTCCCCTGACGGAAAAACAATATTGTATGGAATTACTTATTACAGCCTTGAAGAAAATAAAGGGAACCGCGACCTTTATTCTATTCCTGTAAGTGGTGGAAATCCCACTAAATTAACAGATACAAAAGAAAGTGAATACAATGCTGTCTGGAGACCGGACGGGAAAAAGATAGCTTACCTTTCTGCACAAAACGGCAGTATGCAGATATGGGAAATGAATCCGGATGGCAGCGACAAAAAACAAGTATCGGACATTGAAGACGGCATCAATGGCTTTGCATACTCCCCTGCCTTAAATAATATTTTATTTATTAAGGATGTGAAGCTCGATAAAACTGTAAACGACATTTACACCGACCTTCCTAAAGCGAATGCCATGTTGTTTGATGACCTGATGTATCGCCACTGGGATGCATGGACTGACTTTTCATACAGCCATGTGTTTTTTACATCGTACGATACAACCACTCAAAAAACAGGCGTATATACCGACATCATGAAAGATGAAAAATTTGATTCACCTCTCACACCTGATGGCGGAATGGAACAAATAACATGGAGTCCTGATGGAAAGCAGATCGCTTATACCTGCAAGAAATTACATGGGAAAGAAGAGGCAATCAGTACAAATTCCGATATCTACATTTATAATATTGTAACGAAAGCAACGACAAACATCAGCGAAGAGATGCCAGGCTACGACCAGGATCCGATGTTTTCTCCCGATGGGAAAAAGATAGTCTGGAGCAGTATGAAAACCGCAGCTTTCGAATCGGACAAAAAACGCATCATGCTGTATGACTTTGCTACTAAACAACACACTGACCTATCTGAAAGTTTTGATCAGAGTTCATCAAATTTTAAATGGGACCCTTTGGATAATAACCTGATCTATTTCATCAGCGGTATCAATGCCACATACCAGGTCTATTCAGTTAACATTACAACGAAACAAATTACCCTGATATCAAAAGGGACGCATGATTACACGGATATCGCTGCAACACTTGACAAACCTGAGAAATCAAAATATTTCCAGACAAGACTTATTGGCACAAAAATGTCGATGTCGTTACCCACCGAGATTTTCAGGATTGATAAAGCAAAAAACGATTATATCGAAACACAATTAACATTTACAAACAAACCTATTCTTGATACTATAAAATTTGCCAAAATAGAAGAAAGATGGATCACAACAACAGATAACAAAAAAATGCTGGTATGGGTTATCTATCCTCCCTATTTTGACAAAACAAAAAAATATCCTGCATTACTTTATTGCCAGGGAGGCCCGCAAAGCGCCGTAAGCCAGTTTTTTTCTTACAGGTGGAATTTCCAGATGA
>JBBAAT010000026.1:0-15946 GCA_041658145.1 Bacteroidales bacterium
GAGCCTGCCTGTCCGCCTGCCTTGCCGGTAGGCAGGGAAGGGTAAGCGTGTCCCTGCCCGCCGTAACGGCAGTTCAGGCAGGGAAGTCGACCATACATAGTCACTCTTCGACACGGACGCTAACCCACAAATCTATGCTATGTCCGGCTCTGAGTGACACTAACAAAAAAATATATAATATGCGTAACATCAGTTAGATTCTATAAAAATTAAAAAAAACACACAAAAAACTTCATGGAATCATTTTAACCAAATATATTTGCATACTTTATTAACCAAAACTCAATAACAATGGCTTATAAAATTAATGAAGATTGTACTGCTTGCGGTACATGTGTTGATGAATGCCCCGTAGAAGCAATAGCTGAAGGCGATATCTACAAAATCGATCCCGAAGTTTGCACAGATTGCGGCGCTTGCGTTGATGTTTGCCCGGTTGAGGCAATTCATCCTGAATAGTTTAAGATTTTCCTTTGACCGTTATGAGATATAAAGTGGATTTTCTTGTTATCGGCTCTGGCATTGCCGGATTAACGTATGCTTTGAAAGTAGCTCCCTACGGAAAAGTAATTGTTGTAACCAAGCGCAGCGCCGAAGAATCTAATACAAGGTATGCGCAAGGCGGGATCGCTGCTGTGATGTACACCCCTGACTCATACGAAAAACACATTCAGGATACGATTATTGCAGGCGCCGGCTTATGCGACGAAAAGATAGTAAGGATAACCATTACGGAATCGACAGAAAGGATTCAGGAATTAATTGACTGGGGTACAAATTTTGACAAAACGACAACCGGTAAATATGATCTTGCAAAAGAAGGCGGGCATTCGGAATATCGTGTACTTCATCATAAAGATAGTACCGGACAGGAAATTGAACGCGCATTGTTGGAGAAAGTTCTGAATCATCCAAATATCGAACTGCTTGAAAATCATTTTGCTGTGGATATAATCACACAGCATCATCTGGGAGCGGAAGTCAACAAAAAAACACAAGGTATTACATGTTACGGCGCTTACGTTATCAATCCTGAGACAAACCTTATAGATACTATTTTATCAAGATTTTCTTTAATGGCTACAGGTGGTTCAGGAAATGTATATTCTACTACCACGAATCCCCCTATAGCCACAGGTGATGGTGTGGCCATGGTATACAGGGCTAAAGGAAAGGTAGAGAATATGGAGTTTATTCAGTTCCATCCCACATCTCTGTACAATCCCGATGAACGCCCCTCATTTTTGATCACCGAAGCATTACGTGGTTTTGGCGCTATCCTGAAAACAATGGATGGGAATGAATTCATGCATAAGTATGACAAGCACAAATCGCTTGCCCCCCGCGACATTGTTGCACGAGCTATCGACAATGAAATGAAGATCAGCGGCGATGATTATGTATGTCTTGATTGCAGGCATATTGACAAGAATGAATTGATCAATCATTTTCCAAATATCTTTGCAAAATGCCTGAGTATCGGAGTAGATATCTCTAAAAATATGATACCAGTAGTTCCGGCAGCGCATTACACATGTGGTGGTATTAAGACAGATGAATTTGGCAGATCTTCAATCATGAATTTATATGCTGCCGGCGAATGTGCCTGTACAGGACTTCATGGTGCAAACCGACTTGCATCTAATTCATTATTGGAAGCTTTGGCATTTGCCCATAGAGCAAGTCAGGATTCTATTTCTAAAATATCCGCTATCCCCCTCAACAACGATATACCTGACTGGAATGCAGAAGGTACAGTTTTAAACGAAGAAATGGTTCTGATAACACAGACATTGAAAGAACTTCAATTCATTATGACAAATTATGTGGGCATTGTGCGATCAGATCTCCGGTTAAAAAGAGCGCTTGACAGGCTTGAAATAATTTATAGGGAAACCGAAGAATTATATGAAAGATCTATTGTAACTGTTAAGATTTGCGAACTAAGAAATTTAATAAATATTGCCTACCTGATAATAAAAATGGCATTAAGGCGTAAAGAAAGCCGCGGTCTTCATTATTCATTAAACTACCATGGAACTTTAAACTAATGTTAAGTTAAAAGTGATATGTTGAATAGATTGCTTCGTCGTTCCGATAGCTATCGGAACTCCTCGCAATGACGTCATTGCGAAGCCGACGAAGAAGGGTGAAGCAATCTTAGTGCGTAGAAATAAGTTTAACATATCACTAAAATACTATGGCTATTATTAAATCAATAAGAGGGTTTACGCCTGTTTTTGGCAATGATTGCTTCCTTGCCGATACTGCTGTGGTTATTGGTGATGTTGTAATGGGTAATTTTTGCAGCATTTGGTTTAATGCGATTGTTCGCGGGGATGTGCATTCTATCAGAATGGGAAATAAAGTAAATATCCAGGATGGAGCCGTTATTCATTGCACTTACCAAAAGGCGCCTGCATTAATAGGGAATAATGTTTCGATCGCTCACAATGCAGTTGTGCATGGTTGTACAATCCATGACAATGTATTAATCGGAATGGGCGCCATCATTATGGACCATGCTGTGATAGAAAGCAACTCCATTATTGCAGCGGGAGCATTAGTGCTGGAAAATACAGTCGTGGAATCAGGAAGCATATATGCCGGAGTTCCGGCAAAAAAAGTTAAATCTATTAATAAAGAATTATTGGTAGGACAGGTGAACCGTATCGCCGACAGCTACATTATGTATGCAGGATGGTATAAGGAAGAAAAAAAATAGCATAAAAAAAAGCGCTAAACAAAAGTCTGGCGCTTAATTTTTCATATATTAGAATTTATTTTATTCCAATTTTCTTTTTTACAAGAGGCATAATGTCTTCCCCTCCACCGACATAAAGCAAAGATCCGATAGCGCTGTCGAAAATATATGCAAATCCGTTTTCTTTGGCAACATCCTCAATAGCTTTCTTTGCTTTATCAATTATTGGCTGGAGTAATTCGGTTTGTTTCTTTTGCAAAGCTTCCTGAGCTGATTTCTGAAAATTTTCAATACGTGCCTGCAGATCCTGTAATTCTGCAATTTTTGTCTGCTTGATCAATTCTGACATGGTTGATAAATTTGTCTGATAATCCGTAGCTTTGGCATCATACTCGGTCTGCATGGTTTTTATTTGATCTTCATAACCTTTTACTTCTTTCTGAATTTTTACATACGCAGAGTCTCTTCCCGGCATAATTTTTAAAAGTGAGTCCGAATCAATATGGCCTATTTTTGTTTTCCCTTGCGCACTAACATAAATAGCACAAAAAGCCAATACAATAAATGCTGCAATTTTAACTATTCTTTTCATATTATTAATTTATAAGTTAATATTTTAATTTTGGGCGAAATTATAACAATTCATTTAATTTTCAACTATAATTCGAAAGATTTTATATTTTTTCATGAAAACTTATTCGTCATCTTTGGTCTCATCTTTATTATTTTCCTTTACTGTACCAGGTTTGTATCCTAATTTATCCAGCACTTCATCACTCTTATCTAACTTAGGATTGGTATAAAGCATTGTGAGCGAACCTGATTTGTCAAAAATAATTCCATAGTTACCTTCCGTTGCCAACGCTTCTATTGCATTATAAACTTTATCCTGAATTGGTTTTACTAATTCCTGGCGTTTTTTAAAAAGATCGCCTTCTTTACCAAAGCGCTGTTTTTGGAGCGCTTTTGCAGTCTTTTCCCTGGTTATAATTTCGTTTTCTCTTTTTTTCCTGATATCTTCCGGAAGCAAAACAGCCTCTGTTTCAAACTTTTTGTAAAGACTGTCTATCTCTTTAAACTTTGCTTCAATGTCTTGTTGCCATTCTACAGACAACTCATCTAACTTGTCCTGAGCAGCAGAATATTCAGGAATGTTATCAAGAATGTACTGCGAATCAACAAAGGCATATTTCTGCTGTGCAAACGACATGAAACAGAAAAATGCAAATGCAAAAATTAAAATTGATTTTTTCATAATGATGCCTCCTTTATTTAACTTGATTAATTATTCGCTTACTTTTTTGTTTTTAAAAGCGCTCATGAAATCGCTACGCTAAGTTCATGAATTATTAATAAAAAATATTTTATTACAATTTAGGTATAAAGGTATGGGTTATAAAGGTATAGGGGTGGTAAAAGTTATAGGTCTTTTCCATTATACCATTATACCTTTATACCTCATAACTTATACCTTATACCTCTATTTCCCTATACCTAAATAATTACAATATTTTAATCAATAGACTGGTTAATAGAAAAATGGAATTGTCCTTTATTTGAACCTGGCGCTCCCGGTATTTCATCAAAACCATATCCCCAATCAAGCCCAAGTAATCCAAACATAGGAAGGAAAATTCTTACACCAACACCTGCTGATCTTTTCACATCAAAGGGATTGAAATCTTTGAATGCGCTCCACGCATAACCTGCTTCTAAAAAACACAGTGGATATACTGTTGCCATTGCATTCAATGATACAGGATATCTTAATTCAAATGTGTATTTATTAAATATTATTCCTCCGATATAACCGGAATTGTTTTTGGGAGTAAGTGTATTATTGCCATATCCTCTCATTCCAATTATTTCTCTTCCATCAAGCGCAAAACCAGAGAGTCCATCTCCGCCTAAATAAAACCTTTCAAATGGCGGCGGACCTAACTTCGAATTATAATAACCAAGGAATCCAAATTTTGTTCGTGTGCTAAGCACTAAATTTCCTGCCAGTTTAGTAAAGAGCGAGGCGCTGAATTTCCATTTATGGTATTCAATCCATTTATATTTTTCCTGAGCCGACATTAAGTCAATATCCTTTGTCCAGAAAAGAGAATATGGCGGTGTAGCCTGAATTGTCAAAGACAATTCTGAGCCTGAACGCGGATAAATAGGAGCATCAATAGAGTTGCGACCAAAAATAACACTGTAATTAAAGTTATTGGAGTTGCCGTTCTGGAATGAAAATGAAGTAAAATTCTGCAAACTGTACTGTTGAAAGTTGAGTCCATGGTAAAGTGTAAAATAATCATCAGGCCATTTCAACCGTTTTCCAAGTTCAACAGAAATACCGTCAATAACAATGGATTGCCTGTTGAGATCACTTCTTGCTACTCCGTTTGTCTGTATTGAATGATACGCTGATACCGAAAATGCATTTGGTTTTTTCCCTCCCAGCCATGGTTCAGTAAAGGAAACATTGTATGATTGGTAATAAATTCCGTTAGATTGAGCGCGAATACTTAGTTTCTGTCCATCACCCGCAGGTAAAGGCCTCCATGCGCCTTTTTTAAACATATTATGCGCCGAAAAATTATTGAAAGACAAGCCGAGTGTGCCAACAATTCGTCCGGCCCCCCATCCACCTGACAGCTCAACCTGGTCGGATGAAGTTTCTTCGACCACATACTCAATATCAACAGTTCCATCTGCGGGGTTTGGTTTTGGATTTACAGAAAGTTTCTCCTGATCAAAATATTTTAGCTGCATCAGTTCTCTTTGTGTTCTGATAATATCGGATCGGCTGAACAACTGTCCGGGTTTTGTACGTATTTCACGAATAATGACATTATCATTTGTTTTCGTATTACCTGAAATGGTTACTTTGTTTATAACGGCTTGCTTCCCTTCATATATCCTTATTTCCAAATCTATCGAATCGTTCTGAACATTAACTTCCACAGGAGTAAGAGAAAAGAAAAGGTATCCATCATCCATATACAAAGAACTCACATCCCTGCTATCCATATTCATATACAAGTTTGCATCAAGGGCCTTTTGGTTGTATATATCGCCTTTCTTAATTTTTAAAACAGAATTAAGCTCCTCTGCCGTATATATGGTATTCCCAATCCAGGTAATATTTCTGAAATAGTATTTATATCCCTGACTGATGACAAGATCAATATTTACTGTATTTGCCCCGAATTTATACACTGAATCTTTTACGATTTTAGCATCACGATACCCTAATTCATTGAATTTGTCAATTACATTGATTTTATCTTCTTCATAATCATCTTCATTGAATCGGGAAGTGGCGAATACCCGATAGGAATGTTTTTCCTTTGTTTTTTTCATAGCCCGCCTTATCTTGGTACTTGTAAGGCTTTCGTTTCCGGAAATATTTATTTTATTGATCTTTACTTTTCCATTTTTCTTCACATCAATACTGAGATCAACACTGTTTGAAGCCGTAGTATCCTTTTTCTTTGAAATATCAGCTGTAGCAAACAGATATCCCTTGTCAACAAAGAACTTTTGAACGATATTTTTAGTGGTAATCATCACATTATCCGTTACGACATCACCTCTTGTAAGTTTTATCTCTTCCTTTAGTTTGTCGGCTTCTGATTTTTTCACACCTGAAAAAGAGAACTTGGAAAGCCGTGGTCTTTCTTTTAAACAGATATCAAGAAAAATGAGGTTTCCCTGAATTTTTGAGGCGGAAATTTTAATATCCTCAAAAAGTCCTTGTTTCCAAAGACTTTCAATTGCTTTTGTAATTTTTTCGCCGGGAACTTTAATTGTATCACCTACTGTTAAACCCGAAAGGGTAATAAGCACGTTGTTATCAAGATATTGCACTCCCGAGACAGTGATTCCGCCTATCTCATATTCTTTGGGACTAACATAGTCTATTCCTGATAAATCATCTGTCAGCGTAATCTGGGAGTATCCGGGGATGGAATATACAATGAAAGTCGTTAAAATCCCGAAAATAATTCTCTTCATTACATTTAAATTTAATGTTACTACTCAGCCCATGTCGGTTATCTAAAAGCGGCAGCGGCAGTGGCAGCGGCAGTTTTTTAAAACAATAACAGCAATTAGTTTTTAGGTAAAAATTTGTCAGGATTATCAGCCATTCCCCCAAGCATTCTGCCTACTTCTAAATATTGTTCTTGTAATTCTTTATGTTTTTCCGAAGAAATATAGTTACAATCTTTTGAAAAATCAAGCCAAATCATTGTTTCGCTGCATTCGCCATCGGCATCTGTCATTTTACTGGAAAAGTGTTTAGGATATTTTCTCTTCCTGTATCCTTCGCCAATATTTGTACATACTGAGCGAGATGACCTTCTGATTTGGTCAGTAAGAGAATATATTTCTTCTTTAGGGAATGATTTTGATAGATAAAATATTTCCATTGCAAGTTTATATGCCAATTTATAAACTTTCAAACTTTTAAATCCTTCTTCCATTTTATTTTGCTTTTTAAAACTTTTTTCTTACTGCCGCTGCTACTTAATTTGTTCACTCGTCTTCCCAAATCTTCTTTCACGGCTCTGGTAATCAATGATTGCTTTGTACAGATCTTCCTTCCTGAAATCGGGCCATAGCTTAGTGGTGAAAGACAATTCGGAATAAGCGATTTGCCATAAAAGGAAATTGCTTATCCTGTATTCTCCGCTTGTTCTTATCAGTAATTCAGGATCGGGAATGCCCTGAGTGGTAAGATAATGACTAAACATTTCCTGGTTAATTTCATTTATTTTAATTTCTTCTCTGCTAACTAAGTCGGCAATACGTTTCACTGCATTCACAATTTCCCATTTTGAGCTGTAGCTCAAGGCAAGGACAAGCGACATGCGTGTATTTCCTGCCGTGTTGTTTATCGCTTCCTGAAGTTCCTGATAACAATTACCAGGTAAACTTTTCAGATCGCCAATGGCTAATAAACGAATATTATTTTTATTTAGTGTTTTGGTTTCTTTATTTATTGTTTTTACAAGTAGTTTCATTAAAGCATTTACTTCGAATTTAGGCCGGCTCCAGTTCTCCGTGGAAAAAGCATAAAGCGTAAGAAATTTAATTCCTAATTCGGCAGCAGCTTCAGTAGTTTCCGTAACTGCAGTAACCCCATTCTGATGGCCAAATGTGCGTGATTTGCCTTTTTGTTTTGCCCAACGGCCATTACCATCCATAATAATAGCAATATGTTTGGGCAATTTCGATATGTTTATTTTTTCTTTTAAACTCATACTTCTGAAAGCCTATAAAAAAACCTCATTACACATATCTAATGAGGTAATCAGTTGATGGGTTGGGCTGCTTGTTAGGTTGTAAGTCATTGGTCTAAAGTTTTAAACCAATAACTAAAATCCATTGACCAAACCAGCTGCTCAACCTTTTGACATTAAACCAAACCAGTTGCCCAACCTATCAACTCAATATCTGAATAGTAACAATAGGTGTCTATTAATTTTGAATTACAATCAATCTTTTTTGAAATATTCTTTGAAATTGTAATGTTTGTTATATGCAGGACAAGAACCTTTTCCCCCTGTCTTGAATTTAACTGTAATAAAGGCCACTGCAAAAGAATACCAGTCTTTTGTTACCGAATTGCCTCTCTGCAAACCGGTATTATTAACATTTTCCCCAACATTTATAATTGAACGATCAGCCAAAATTTCTGCAATACGAGTATTTTCAGCAGCAAGTACCACAGGATCGGCATAAGTAGTACTCACATCATCCATATAATCGGTAGTAGTTTTTCTCAATCCCCATTCAGCACCAATACAAACATTCTTTCCAACACTATATTTAAAGCCCAATCCGAAAGGAAAAGAAACATTCATCAATGAGTAAGGTTTTCTGTCAGAATACATGGATGTTCCCTGTCCTTCAGTACCCAATGGTTGAAGGTTAAACCAAACACCATTAGTATCGGCTTTGGGGTTAAAACTAAAAACGGAAATACCGGCAAAAATATAAGGGGTAAAATAATCCTTTTCAGTATTTCCTGTCATGTAAGGAAGGAAATTCAATTCGACCTGTGAAGATATCTCAAAGATATTCGATTTAAAACTCAAGTTTCGTTTTTCATTAAATTTTGATACCGCATCATTTCCGGCGATAGAACCAAATAATCCGTTTATTTTTACTGCCCACCTACGATTGATAACATATCTATAGATCACACCACCTGCTGGTTTTGTAAGGAGAAACTGTTTAGAAGGATTCAGGTCGCCAAGATAGTAGGATGTTCCGAGCATCAATCCAATCTCATTCCGTTGAGCACGCAACGGCAGGAACGAAGTAAAAGCAATAATGGCAATAAATATTTTTTTCATTTTAATTTTAAAACGACACTCTATCTGAATTTAGGTAACGTATAACCCACCCTATTTGGTATTTTGTAGTAGAACGAAATAAATGCAAGCATATAGGAGTCATTATCTGTAGGATCTCCCCTTCTCTGGCCTGGGTTCGTCTGACCAGGTTCCAATCCAAGAGAAGGATCTGCAAAATGGACTGATGCCTCTCCTTTTTTTTTAAGTAATGCATCCGGGTCAAAATATGTTTTGCTCACATCATCAATATAATCTGTGAATGTTTTTCGCAGGCCATATTCAATGCCAATCGTCCACTCTTTACTCAGTGCAAACTTGAATCCGGCTCCCAAAAACATCACCGGCTGAATAAGCGAATATTTTTTTCTGGCAGGAATCAAATCTTGCCCTTCGGTACAAAGTGGTCTTAAGGCATACCATTTACCATTCCATTTTCCTTTTGGGTTAAAGTAAATAACACCTGCGCCTCCAAACAGGTAGTATGTAACACTGTTATACCTCCGGCCGCGGATGCCTTTCAAATTATATATATGTCCTGCTCTTTCTTGTATAATTGCATATTCAAACTGGGAGGAAATTTCAACCAAAGGAGTCCTGAAATTGCAATTTCTATTATTACGAAAAGGTTCTTTCGTAAGCCTGTCATTACCTAACAAAATTGCATATATAAAATTAGTTTTAATTGATGCTGCTTCCGTTATACGGTACCTATATCCGTTAATAAAACCCGGACGCACGGCAGGATTATTAAAGTCCTTGAAACCATTAGTGCCAATTTGATCTGCGCCGCCAAGATCACCTAAAAAATTCGTTGCTCCTGCACCAAAAAAAAATTCCCGACGGTTATTTTTCCAAAATTTTGATTGCGCATTACAGAAATCCTGAAACAAAACAATTAACAAAATTAAAAGAATAAAAAATCTTCTCATTAATTATTCTTTATGATTGTTATACAATATTTTAACAGATTTGCAAAGTAATATGTGTTTATCCCGCATTGTGCTGAATGTTATGCCCCTGCCTCGCCATGCCTTTCGCCTGCCTGTCCGGTAGGCAGGGCAGGTAAACCGTCAGGCAGGGTATAATACAAAAAATGAGTGCTTTTAGCAAATCTATTAATGGCAAAATTAATCTTATTTCTGCAAAAACACAAATAATTATTCCAAGTATTAATTTCTCTTATCTAAGCCCCACATTAGCTTATTTCTGATGGTTGAAAAAAACTTTTCACTATTCAGCCTAACAAGGTTTATTTTAAAATCAGCTTTCCTTATCTGCAATTCTATTGATTTGTTAATTGTCTGTGTTCTGGAATCCAAGCTAACCAAAAAACGTCTATTCCTGCCATCAGAAACTTTTAATTTAATAGTATACCTGTCAGGAATAACGATAGGACGTACTGTTAAATTGTGAGAGGAAATGGGCGTAATAATAAAATTTTCCGATTCAGGAGTAATAATTGGCCCGCCGCAACTCAACGAATATGCAGTAGATCCAGTAGGAGTAGCTACGATCAGACCATCGGCCCAATATGAGTTAAGGTATTCTTCGTTTACATAAGTATTTATCATGATCATCGACGAAGTGTCTTTCTTCATCACAGTTAGTTCATTTAAAGCATAATTCCACTCTCCGAACAGATCATTTTCGGTATCCAATCTAAGGAGGGAGCGTTTTTCAAGAATATATTTTTTCTCGAGAATATCGATAATTGCAGGTAATACATCTTCTTTTGAAATGCTGGCAAGGAATCCCAGCCTTCCTGTATTAATACCCAAAATGGGAATACCCGAATCCTTTACCAGCGTTATTGTATTAAGTAAAGTACCATCGCCGCCAATACTGATAAGATAATCCAGCTTATCTTTGATTTCATCGTGCCTTGTAAAAGTTATAACCCGGGATAAAAACTTAACTTTCTTTTTTAAAAACCGGGCAAACGGTTCATATATGTATATATTAATGTTTTCCTTTTCAATCTTTAATACCAATTGCTGAATGCTCTGATCAAAACTATCAGAAAAAGATTTACCAAATAATCCAATATTCATAAGTTTTTTTTTAACGGATGCCAAATTACAAAATAATTTAGAAACTGCTTATAAATTAAAATTTTGTTACTGTTCACCCATTTGAATATAGTAGGCAGCGGCAGGAGGCAGCGGCAGTCCTGCCTACTGCTGCTTGTTTCCGCTTTCTGTATTTACGCAAACTGATCTTGACGACCTTCTGATTTGATCTGTCAGGGAATAAATTCCCTTTTTCGGTCCCGCATATGGCGGGATTGTGATTTCAAAAATTTCCATAGCCAATCCTGCACTTGCGGGGTTGATACTCTTTCAAATCTTTATATCCCTGCCTGCGTGACGCAGTCAGGCAGGCTTGCTCCATATTCTATTTTTTACTGCCTCCTACCGCTGCCTCCTGCTCACTACCTGAATAGTAACCAAATTTTTTAAGTTATTTATATCGGGGCTACAAAATGGAAAAAAAATCCATTTTCGCCCATTTTGTTGATAGAATATTCAACGCGTATCACCTTATCGTAATAAGTAACAAAATCAAAACCGATACCTGTCCCGAAAAGAGCTGAATTCTGCAAATTATTATTTCCTGTCCTTTGCCTGTTGTTCACATACGCAGCATCTGCAAAAATGTTCAGGTAAAGTGCATAAAAAAGAGTATTAAATTTTTTCGTTTTGATAAAGTTTATTTTTTTTATCCTGGTGGGTATCACTTCAAATTTAATATTTGATTTTAGCAGAACAAAATTTTGTCCGTCAATAACGTAGTATTCATAAGATCTGGCAAAGTCGTTTCCAAATCCAAGTCCTCTTTCAATGAAATAGTGCTGATATGCAGGTGTTGACACTTTCGCATTTATTCCTCCGGCAAAATACAGTCTTTTGGACAAATTCCAATATTTTCTGACAGAAGTATGTATAAATGCAAAATCTATGTTTTCTCTCTTCAACAATCCAAAGCCATGTTTTACAAATTCGAGATCATAATAATATCCATTAAGGGGGTAGGCTTTGATATCCCGGTGATCGCATTTAAACTGATAATAGAAAGAGAAGAATTGAAGATGTTTTTTTGCAGCAAAATCGCTGTTTAATTTCAGAAGTGTATCAGCAAACAAATAATCATTATAGTTCAGTTGGAAAGTATGGATGCTGAATATATTTTTTCTATAAGTAATACTAACATCGCCAAAAATATTTTTTTGAAGATATTTTTCTTTGTCTTTAATGAATACTTGTTTGTTCAGAGAGTCTAATATAGGGACTTCATGATTACCCGAAAAATTGCCGGTTATTCCAAGTCCAATAGTTTTTTCTTTATTGATATAAGGGATCTTATATGATAATCCATAGGTTTCGTCAAATCCAAGACGAATAATTAATTTCAAGGATTCCTTTCTTCCCCTGAAATTATCCCAGATAAGAAATAAGCCGTAATCAGCTTTTGAAAAGTCTTTTGTTTCCCACCATACATTAAAATTCCGGTCAGAAAGTTGAAAAAATGGCATTGGCCACAAATACCAGCGTTCAACAACATCAATGCTAATATTAATTTTTCCGGGTGAAAAACTTGATGTATCAATAGTAACGAAATTGAAAATGGAGGCATTTAGCAGGTTTTTTCTTGATTGTTCGATAATTTCAGGGAATTTATCTGAAGTAATTGTATCATTTTCGTGGAATAAAAGTTCACGATAAATAATCTGTGGTTTGGTGATTTTATTTCCGGACAGTATAATTTTATTTACAAATAAATTATACGGTTTATGAATAGTATCGGTGATTTCAAATGCCGAATCGGGCTGAAAAACCGGATAATCCGGAACCGCAGGTATCGTGTTCGGGCTGAAGCAAAGCATAAGGGAAAAAAGAGTGCACGAAAACATCGGCTCAAATATTCAGGTAATTCATCAGGGAGTCAAACCTTTCCTTTATCATATCGCTGTCCCCTTCTTCAGAAAATGAAGCTGTTACGCTATAATTATATCTATAGAAGGTTTGTAGCACGGGGCGAATGTCAATTTTGTTCAACTTGACGGTAATCTCGATCTTAGTAGAATCAGGAAAAGAAGTAACATACAAACCGAGAACTTTGGCATCATTCGATTCTATGATCTGAGCAATTTCTGATAATGAATAATCTTTGTTATTGAGTTCAAGAATGATCACGCCTCCAGGGTTGTCCACCGCAGCTAATTTTGCAAAATTCCGAACCAGATCGGTCAACGTGATCACTCCCAGATAATTATTATTACTATCCAATACCGGCAATAAAGTAAGTTGAAGCGAAGAAAACATTCTGATTATTTCATAAATATTCTGATGCTGATATACGAAAGGCCTTGTAAGCGAGAGGTTATGATTGCCTAATGGTTCTTCCGGAATATTCAGATTATCTATATCTGTTTGCGATATCAACCCGAGGAATTCTTCATTGTTCACGATAGGAAGATGCATAACCCTCAAGTCTTCCATTATATTCAGGGCATTCATGCCTGTATCGGAAGTTCTGAGCGGAATAACGGAATTTGTTATCAGATCTTTTGCTGTCATATAGTTTATCAAGCGAAAATTATGTTTACTTATTTTTCTACAAAGCTTTTCAAGTTTTTCCAATCCCGATTTTATACTGAATCCTGTCAGATTTGCCTGTCCGATGCTAGCCAGAATGACTTTGTCGGGCTGGCCTTTTTTTAAGCTATCCAACGGGGTGAAATTTGGGTTTTCAAAAACCATCAATAAGAAACCCAATGGACAAAATTACACATTCTTATAAAAACATCACACCTTATGGCGGATTAAATTTCATCTATCAAGCTATGAACCGCATGGGGCTTGATAAATTCATTCCTGCCCGACTGCGTCATTCAGGCGTGGATAAGCAGATGTTTGCGACTTTTGGGATGCACATAAAAATAGGTTTTTAAATGGCCTTACCGTAAATTTGAGCCCTTGAATATTAGTTTTATGAATTGAAATTATCTCTTAACCTCTTTATTATGGCACAGAAACATAAAAAAGTAATTGTAAAAACAACTTCTGGAAATAAATCCCTTCCATTTGGGAAAAACAATAAATTCGTAAACAAAATATTCCTGATAGTTTTTATTGTAATTATCTCCATTACATTATTAAAAGTATATAATTATATATATAACGAAAAGGTTGATCTTGGTGGAGATAGTGCCGGATATTACATACTTGGCAATGCTCTTGCTAATGGTGAAGGATATACAAATATTCATCTTATTGATAAAAGTCCGGCCAATCATTTCCCTCCGGGATACCCTTTTGTTATAAGCATTCTGATAAAATTATTTTCAAATAAAATTTCTACAATAATATCTGTGAATGGGTTTTTTCTATGGATGTCTGTTTTAATTTTATTTTACCTTTTTCATAAATTTTCGAAAAATATTTTCTTTTCTTTTATTGCAAGCATATTTTTACTTCTGAATTTTTACATTATGCAAAGCTCAACCATGATGATGAGCGAAATGTCTTTTCTTTTCTTCTCATCACTTTCTTTTTTACTATATACCAAAACTGATTTTGAAAAGCCATTTTATAAAAACCTGATGTTTTTTGCATTTTTGTTGTCAGTTTGTATTTCCTATTATATAAGAACTACCGGAATAGCAATGCTTATAACAATAATTGTTTTACTTCTGATGAAAAAGAAATGGAAATATGTTGCAACAATGGCAGGAGGGTTCATATTGCTGGTTTTGCCATGGATTATCAGAGGCCAGCGGCTCGGCGGAAATCCTTATATTCTGCAACTTTTGCAAAAAAACCCATACAGGCCCGAACTTGGTGGAATGGAAATAAGTGACTGGATTCCACGGTTTCTTGAAAATGTTCAAAGATATATTACAAGAGAAATACCAAGTGGTTGCTTTAGTATAACAACAATTAAGTACAAAGAACCTATTGTATCGTCTGAATGGATACTGGGTGTGTTAACATTAATTGTTATAGCTTATGGTATTTATAAACTGACGGATCATCGCCTTTTGGTATTATTTTACATCATGGCAAATTTAGGAATACTATTACTATGGCCGCCTGTATGGGTAGGCATACGCTTCGTACTTCCTGTTGTTCCTCTGTTATTGTTTTTGCTTGGAAACGGACTATATGAAATAATAAAGTGGTTGTTTTTGCAAATGAAGCTGAAAAACTATTACGTTGTACAGGTAGGACTTCCTTTCTGTTTTTTATTTGCAATACCTTTATATAAACCTAAGTTAGAACAATTGCATGATTTTGCAAAAAGCAATTACCCTAATAATTATAAAAATTATTTTGATATTGCAACATGGGCTAACCAGCATACGGAGATCAATGACGTAATATGCTGCAGGAAACCAGAGTTATTTTACCTGTATGCAAAAAGATATGTAACAAACTATAAAAACACACTCAATAAAGAAGAAGAAATAGAATTTTTAAAAAAGGCTAAAGTTAATTATGTAGTTCTGGAACAATTGGGATATGCCTCTACCGGCAGGTATTTATATCCTGCTATTCAGAGATACCCCGAAAAATTTAAAATATTATACCAATTAAAAGATCCTGATACTTATTTTATGAAATTTAATCCCGATTTGGGATACTGGGGTGAATGGAAAAATGATAAAAGAGAAGGCAAAGGAACTTACGGATGGGAGAATGGACTCAGGTTTGAAGGAGAATGGAAGAATAATGCAAGAAACGGAAAAGGAACTTTACGTTATCCGAACGGAGAAAAAATTGAAGGTTACTGGGAAAACGATAAACTTAATGGAAAAGCCACGGCTTGGGCGGCAGATGGAACTTTGCGCGGCAATTTTATTTATAAAGACGATATTTTAATTAAG
>JBBAAT010000027.1:0-15474 GCA_041658145.1 Bacteroidales bacterium
ATTTTATTTGCAAAATGATTTTAAATCGGATAATTATCCCTTTTTTGATTTTTTTGTTAATCTGAAAATAAAGCGGGCAAGGATATATTTAAAATTTGACCACGTAAATTCAGGATTAATGGGATATAACTATTATATGATACCGCATTATCCCATGTCAGACAGAGCTTTCAAGTTTGGTATCTCATGGATGTTCTATGATTAGGAGGTAAATGCTGCCCGCCTACTGCTAACTGAATTTAATATCCAAAAACTTCATCAAGTTTCAGATATTTTATTTTTCCATATTTTTCGAGGGTTTTAATATCCATATCTTTTTTCTTCCCTAAAACAAGAATCGTATATTTTTTATCTTTCAGATACTTTTTCTGGAAAGCAAGCAGATCAGAAAATTTCATTGAAGGAACTTTTTCAAACACGTCTTTGCGGATATCATAAGTTAATTCAAGACGTTTAGCAGACATGTAATTAAACAGGATATTTTCTTTCGTGATTCTTTCGGTCCGTATTTTTTGAATGATCGCCTCTTTAGCCGCGTCAAAACTCTTTTCCGATTCGGGCATATTATTTATCACATCAAACATGCTTTTCATGGCTTCCGGAAGTTTGTCATTTTGCGTTCCGATAAAAGAAGAAATATAGTTGCTCCTGTCTAAACGGTAAGGAGACGAGTATCCTGCATAAGCGCTGTAAGCAAGGGCTTTCGACTCTCTCAATTCCTGGAAGACAACCGAGTTCATCCCTGCGCCAAAATACTCATTGAATAACCGTATTGCCGGTACATTTGTTTTGTCATACTTATCCGATTTGGAAAGCATAACGATATCCACCTGTTTCATGTCGTAGCCCACCACGTATATTTTGTTTTCTGCGGATGGCAATTCTTTAAATTTTATTTCTGCAGGCAGGGGTTTTAAAGTTGCCGGGACTTTATGATACATATTCAATAAGGGTGCTAAAGTCTCTGTTGAGCTTGGGCCATAATACAGGATATAATGCTGGTAAGAATTTAAATTTTTTATCAGAGAAACCAATTCTTCTGCCTTGAGTGATTTCAGTTCTTTTTCAGAAAGAATATTGGTATACGGATTTTTGGGGCCAAACTTTCCGTAATTATACATTGCGCTCCACATTATCACATTTTTTGAAAGCTTATCGTCAGCCCGTTTCTTTAAGATATCTTTTACAAGGTTATCAAGCGCCTCTTTGTTTGGCTGAGCATCAGCCAGTATGTTTTCAAACAATGGCAAGCCTTTTTCAAAATTTTCACTTAATCCGGATAGGCTTACATATACCCTATCGTCGGAGCTGCTGACAGAAAATGAACATCCGGTTTTGTACAATTCCTGCTGTACCTCCGCCGGAGTTAATTTCGAAGTGCCGAGATATTGAAGATAATCAATGGCAAGCGCAAGTTTTTTATCGTTATTGCTTCCCATATCAAAAATATAATACAATGAAAAAGTTTTATTTTCCTTGTTTTCATTGTAATAAACCTGAATACTATCTTTGATGCTGATTTTTTTAATGTCTTTATCATAATCAACAAACACGGGGTTAATTTCAGCAGGTTTTCTTGCAAAAATGTCTGTAAGAAAAGTTGATTGAACATTTCTGTTCACATCAACGGGTGTAAGTGCAGGTTTCTGAACTTTTTTTACATTTTTATCCCCCCCCGTTCTTTTGTAAACAATCGCATAATTATTTCCATAGTTTTTATTTGCAAAATCAATAATATCCTGCTTTGTGATCTTTGAAAGGCGATCAACTTTGTTTACAATTTCAGACCATGGAGTATCATCAATGAAAGCAGAAACCATTGAAAATGCGCGCGACCTGTTGCTTTCTTCTTTCTCTATCTCGGATAATTTCAGGTCGTTAATAATAGCAGGTATAAGCCAGTCGGGAAAATTGCCTTTTTTTACAAGTTCTACCTGCGACAGCAACAATTCTTTCACATCTTCAAGCTTCTGCCCTTGTTTAGGATTTCCATACAAAACATGCATGGAATAATCTTTCATTATATCAGGGTAGGAACCTGCCTGTAAAACTTTTTGAGCCTGATTCAGGTTAAGGTCTATCAAACCCGCATGGCTGTTACAAAGAATCATATCCATGATTGTCAGCAAGTCGGCATCCTTAGAATTCACGCCGCCCAGGCGGAAAGCAAGCATCATAGATTCGGCATCAGGTCCGAAAGCTTCCTTGATAACCGGTTTACTGATTGGGTCTTCAACAGGGGCAACAAAGGGTTTTACATCTTTTTTGGGCAGTGAACCAAGTTTCTGGTCAATCAGTTTAATTGTTTCTTCCGGGTCAAAATCACCGGATATACAGATAGCCATATTATTGGGGACATATTTGGAATGGTAATATTCTCTCAATGTTTTGATTGAAGGGTTTTTCAGATGTTCGACAGTTCCAAGGGTTGTTTGTGTTCCGTAAGGATGTTTTTTGAAAATACCTGATGTAAGGGAGTCCCACGCCTTTCGGTCATCGTTGTCAAGGCTCATGTTTTTTTCTTCATACACAGTCTCGAGTTCTGTATGAAACAGACGAAAGACAGGATTCCTAAACCGTTCAGCCTCTATAGTTAACCATGTTTCCACCTGGTTCGAAGGAATATCATTTATATAGACCGTTTCTTCTTCTGACGTGAATGCGTTGGTACCCTTGGCCCCTATTGCACTCATCATTTTGTCGTATTCATTGGCAACTGCAAATTTCGCAGCAACACCCGAAAGGCTGTCAATGATATGATATTTCATTTTTCGGAGGATGGTATCTTTAACACCCCTGTAAACTTCAAACATGCTGTCAATCTTATCGAGCAAAGGTTTTTCTTTTGAAAAATCCTGTGTGCTATATTTATCGGTTCCCTTGAACATCATGTGTTCGAGATAATGCGAAAGACCGGTATTATCAGAAGGATCGTTCTTGCTTCCTGTTTTAACAGCAATGGCCGTCTGAATACGTGGAGCATCCTTGTACACTGTCATGTAAACCGTAAGCCCGTTGTCGAATGTATAAATCCTGGCTTTTAACGGATCACCCGGAACGGTTTTATAAACGTATTGCTTTTGGGCTTTGGCATTATCAGCCACAATGCAAAATAAGAACATGTTGATTAGAGCAATTGCAAGAATTTTAGCTTTTGTTTTCATTGTTTAATTTATATGAATATTCGTATTTGTACCTAAAATATTAATTAATTATATGAAAATCAATTTATTTACCACTAACCCTAAAGCCTGCCTGACCGGCAAGGCAGGGGAGCAAATTGATTTTCTTCACACCCTTTAGGGACGGGGTAAATGAAGAAAATCAATTGAAGCAATTGGGCATATAAACGGATATTCATTTTAAAAATCTATTTCCAAATCAAATTTATCTTTTAGTTTTTTGATAGCAGGATTTTTTTCAGCCATTTTTCTGAATTTTTCCTGAGGATTGAAAGCCTTTACTTTGTCAGGATTTTTATTGATCACTGTTCGCAACTGTATTTTATAATTGTTTAACTCTTTTCTTAAATAGGTAAGGATATCCAGTTTCCTGTCTGTAATTTCTTTTTCCTGCACCACATTGTCAATAGTAAGTTCGATCCAAAAATCATCCTTCAACTCAGGTATGCGCGTAGTAAGGGTAATATGGAAATCAGGACTTTCCTTCCGGAACTGCTGTGCAAGATTGTTCCATATTCTTTCGAATTGTTCTTTTGTAAATTCAGACGAAGGTTTTTCATAATCTACATTCGTTTCATAAACTTTATCAGATTCTTTTTCGCTTTTAACATCCGTTTCAGCCAGAGTTTCTATGATAGACTTTGTTCCGGTGATGATCTTTTTACCTGCCGGCTTCACAACCTGCCTGCCGGTAGGCAGGATAGGTTCTGCAACAATATTGTCAGGCTTAATTTCATGCTTCACCTCTGTAAGTTTTTTTTCTTCAGGCGGTTGAGGTTTTACAGGTGTTGTGATTACTTTGCTTACAGGTTTTATTAACTCTGCATTTGGCGCTTCTTTAAAAGGATTGCTCTGCGAAGAAAGCGAACATATCTGCATTAAGGTAAGTTCTATTAACAAACGTTTATTGTTTGTTGTTTTGTAGTTTACATCACACTTTGAAATCAGATCGAGCGCCTTCAGTAAAAATACGGCGGTACAACTTTGCGCTTGTTCGCTGTACCTGTAACGGATATTCTCCCCTACTTCAAGTAGTTTAATAGTAGAAGCATCTTTACAAACCAGCAGGTTGCGAAAATGTTCGCCCAATCCGTTAATGAAGTGATGTCCGTCAAAACCATGTTCAAATACATCATTCAGCAATAATAAAGTCTCAGGAATATTACCTTGCAGCAGAAAATCGTTAACATTAAAAAAGTAATCGTAATCAAGGACATTCAGGTTTTCTATCACGGCTTTGTATGTGATGCCTTCATCCCCGGCAAAGCTTACAATCTGGTCAAAAATAGAAAGAGCATCACGAAGCGCGCCATCGGCTTTCTGAGCAATGATTTGCAATGCATCCGGTTCAGCAACTACGTGTTCGCTGTTTGCCACGAATGCAAGGTGTTTTGAAATATCGTCAATGGTAATGCGGTTAAAATCGAATATCTGACAGCGCGAAAGTATAGTCGGAATTATTTTATGTTTTTCGGTGGTGGCAAGAATGAATTTAGCATAATCAGGCGGTTCTTCGAGTGTTTTCAGGAATGCGTTAAAAGCAGATGGCGATAACATGTGAACTTCGTCGATGATGTATATCTTGTATTTCCCGATCTGCGGCGGGATACGTACCTGGTCAACAAGGTTACGAATATCGTCAACTGAGTTGTTAGATGCGGCATCAAGTTCAAAGACATTGAAAGAATGTGATGTATTAAACGACTGGCACGGATTACAAGTGTTACAAGCTTCAATATTCGGTGAAAGGTTTTCGCAATTAATTGTTTTGGCTAATATGCGTGCACATGTTGTTTTACCTACACCACGCTGACCACAGAAAAGAAACGCCTGAGCAAGATGGTTATTCTTGATGGCATTTTTTAGCGTGGAAGTAATGGACTTCTGCCCTACCACGGTATCGAATGTAACCGGCCTGTATTTTCTTGCAGATACTATGAAGTTCTCCATTCAGTTAAAATGTAAATGGACAAATATAGAATAAATTTTTTTGTTAATGTTCAGGTTGTCCGAAAATTTCTGATATTCCATTTTATACCAAATCTGGTTTTAGGTTTAACGGTTGAGCCGCTGGTTTGGTTGATGGTCCTCAGTTATTGGGTTTTTCCCCGAAACCTTTGACTTTTACCAAACCAGTTGCCCAACCTATTAACTTAATACCCGAACAGTAACATTTTTTTAGTGTAATCAGGAAATTTCAATTTATTTCCACGAATATCAAAATAACCACAGATGGTTTGTCAACCTTAGGTTTTATAAATATTTCTAAATTTCTATATTTTAACCGGCTTAGTAGTTACGAAGTATTTCTATCTTTGCAATACAAATTCAAAAACTTAACAAACAAAATTAATTTAACAATTTATCATGAAAAAAATCAGTTTACTTTTAATTTTTTTTATAAGATTAATAGGTGTGAATGCACAGGGTCCAACACTGACTTCAGCCAATGCCGGATATGCAGTGGGTGATTTGTATAATTTCGAAATCTGTGATTCTATTACCACAGCAGGAAATTCCGGCGCCGGCGTGGTTTGGGATTATTCCACTTTGAATACTTTAGGATACATTATCAATCAAACCTGTATTAGCCCTTCGGGCACTCCTAATGCATCAAGTTTTCTTACTGCCAATGTAGCTATCGATGATCAAACGGGGTATTACTATTATTACCTTTCAAATAGTACGGAACTTACAATGCTGGGCGAGGATAATTTCAGCTATATAACGGTTTATTCAGACCCGCAGAAAATGTTTGTTTTTCCCTTTTCTTACGGTTTAGTCTTCACAGATAATTTTACTGCAACATACACCAGTTCCGGCATTGTTCATACCAAGACAGGAACATCGAGCAGCGAGGGAGATGGTTGGGGAACACTGCTGCTGCACGGAAACACATTCAATAATGTTTTAAGAGTAAAAATAACGCAAAACTATACCGACCAAAGCGCGAACGGCACAATATCGACTTATCTGCAATCTTATTTATGGTACGATGGTATTCATAAGGCTCCTCTTTTGACCTTTAATGAATATTTAATTACATGCAATGGGACTTCTTATACTATAATAAAGGTTGCGATAAATTCTGATGTGGTCGGCATTAAAGAACCAGGTTGTCCAAAAATATCTGTATCTCTTTATCCCAACCCTGCAAAAGACGTATTGAATATATATTCTTCCGCTAAGATTGCAGGCATAAAGCTTTTCAATGTTTACGGACAGCTTGTTTTAAGCAGCCGGGTGAACAGCGCCAATACGGCTATTAATATCGTAAATCTTGCTGATGGCATATATTTATTTACAGATCGAAACAAAAGACGGCATCATTACAAAGAATGTAACTATCCGCAAATAAATTGAATGGTTCAAAATACGAAGGGGCTGCAACGCCTCTTTTTTTATCAGGTAAATTTTTGTTATATGAAATAATTTTTATAATTTTGCCAGCCGATTAAAAAAGGTAACTACTCAGGCAATGGAATAGAACGCTGATGACGCAGATTGCTTAAGATTAAATATGATTTTTATCTTGTTCATCATAAAATTTATTATTAAGTAAGATTTTATTTTATCTGTGTTCATCATAATCATCAGCGTCATCAGCGTTCTATTTATTTGTTCATCAGCTGTGTAGTTACTAAAAAAGCAATTATTAATCAAATCATTAAAAAACTAAAAAACAATGACAAATCAGTACGAAACCGTTTTCATTATGACTCCCGTTTTATCTGAAGACCAGATGAAGGAAGCGGTAAGCAAGTTCCACAAGCTGTTAGCTGAAAAAGGAGCTGAAGTTGTTTTCGAAAACAACTGGGGATTACGTAAATTGGCTTATCCCATTCAGAAAAAATCATCAGGATTTTACTACCTGATCGAATTCAAGGCAGAAGGCGATATTGTGAGAGACCTTGAAATCGCTTACAAACGCGACGAACGGATACTCCGTTTCCTTACCGTAAAACTCGATAAGCATTCAATTGCTTATAACGAAAAAAAAAGGAGTGGTAAACCCAAAGCCGAAAAGGTACAAGCTTAAAAATAATTTACGAATCTTAAAAAACAGACAAAATGAGTCCACAAAATCCGGAAATCAGATATTTAACACCTATTAATGTTGATATCAAAAAGAAAAAATACTGCCGCTTCAAAAAAAGCGGAATAAAATATATCGACTATAAAGATGCCGACTTCCTACTGAAATTTATTAATGAACAGGGTAAGATCCTTCCAAAAAGACTTACCGGTACTTCCGACAAATACCAGAGAAAAATTGCCCAGGCTGTCAAAAGAGCAAGGCATATTGCATTATTACCTTACGTTGGTGATTTATTAAAATAAAGGAGGACAAACCATGGAAGTGATACTGAAACAAGACATACATAACCTCGGATATAAACACGATGTTATCAACGTAAAAAACGGTTACGGCAGAAATTACCTGATTCCGAAAAAACTTGCAATTACAGCAACCGGACAGAACAAAAAGATTGTTGCCGAAACTCAGAAACAACGGGCTTTCAAAGAAGAAAAAATAAAGAAAGAAGCCCAGAAAGTTGCAGATGGACTTCAGAATATTACACTGAAAATCGGCGCAAAAGCCGGTACATCAGGCAAAATATTCGGTTCCGTTAATGCACTGCAAATTGCTGAAGCCATTAAAACACAGTTCAACTTTGAGATCGACCGTAAGAAAATTATTGTTGACGGCGAATCTATAAAAGAGCTGGGTACGTACAGCGCCAAAGTAAACCTGCATAAAGAAATAAAATTAGAAGTGAAATTTGAAGTTGTTGCCGAATAAAGATTTACTTGTATATTATTACTTAAAACCTGTATTACTCTACTATGCAGGTTTTTTATTTTTTATATATAGTGTTAAGTTAAGAATCAAATGATTCATAGATTGCTTCGGTCGTTCTTCCCTCGCAATGACGTCATTGCGAAGCCGACGTAGGAGGTGAAGCAACTTAGCGAAGCGATATCATGAACACCTTTAAAATAAAATAATTTGTGAATAATCTCAAAACGACATATTAGGATTAACATAACAATAGTAATGCTCACGCAAAACCAAATCAAACATATCCAATCGCTTCAGCAAAAAAAAATTCGCAGCATACACAAACAATTTATTGCCGAAGGACCTAAACTTGTTGAAGAATTAATCGGCAGTAAGTTCTCTTTTGAAAAAATCTACGCAAAAAAAGAGTGGCTTACGGATCACATTGACAGCGTTCAAAAAAATGAAATTCCATTCATCGAAATAAACGATAAAGAATTAGAACGCATCAGCGCTCTTACCACGCCCAACAATGTCCTTGCAGTTCTGAATATTCCTGAGCAAACTATACCTGTTGATATTTTCGGTAAAGAACTTATACTCGTTCTTGATGAAATAAAAGATCCCGGAAACCTTGGCGCCATCATACGTACTGCTAACTGGTTCGCAATAAACCACATTATTTGTTCTGAAAATTCCGTAGATATTTACAATCCTAAAGTGGTGCAGGCAACAATGGGCAGCATTGCTAAAGTAAATGTTTATTATGCAAACCTCAGAAAACTACTGGAAGAAAATGCTGAAAAAGCTGCTATTTACGGCGCTTTTACTGATGGCGAAAGCATATACGATATAAAACCCGCAGAGCATGGAATAATTGTAATAGGTAACGAATCGGCAGGAATATCAAATGATTTGCAAGAATTTATTCAGAAAAGAATTTCTATTCCATTGCATCGTAACGAAAATGAACGCAACCCTGAATCGCTGAATGCCTCAATAGCTGCGGCTATTATTTGTTATGAATTTCGAAGAAAATCCCAAGTTCATTCTTAAACGCATAGTGTCATTTTGAGATGAGAATAAGTTTTACTTATTTTTCTGAGCAATGACCAAAGCGTAATTCAGTTGGCAATCCGCAGTTCACATTAAACAATTCGCAATTCCACATTTCTAATTCTACATTCTGCACTCTGAATTCATAATTCTTAATTCTTAATTCTCAAATCCCAAATCTCTTTATTTGTATCCTCAATATAACCAAGTATCTCTTCTTTTCCTTTTGTTAAAATAGTTGAAGACAAAATCATGCAAGGAAGTTCCTCCCACGATTCTTTCAGGGCTTTTTTGCACTGTTCGATATTCATTATTAATTCATTTTTTTTTAATTTGTCAGTTTTGGTGAAGATAATAACGAAAGGCAGTCTGTTTGCTCCCATCCATTCCATAAACTCCATATCGCTTTTTTGAGGTTTTATTCTTGAATCTATCAGGATGAATGTTGTTAGCAGATTTTTTCTTTTCAATAAATACCCCCTTATCATTTTCTCCCATTTGGAGCGGGTTTCTTTAGATATTTTTGCATAACCAAAACCCGGAAGATCGGCAAGGTACCAGCTTTTGTTAATAATAAAATGATTTATAAGTTGTGTCTTTCCCGGAGTGGAAGAAGTTTTTGCAAGCTTCTTTTCTCCGGTGATCATGTTGATCAGGGACGACTTTCCAACATTGGACCTGCCAATAAACGCATACTCTGGTAAATCAGTTTTCGGGCATTTATCAAAGCTTGTACTGCTAATTACAAATTCTGCACTTTTTATCAGCATAAATTAGGGATTATTATACCATGAACGTGTTAAATTTATACTTTTTACAAATGGTAATCAGTAACGTTAGTAATCGGTAATCAGTATGAATGCACCGACTACTGGCCACCGATTACTGATTACAAAATGTACAAATTTATCCCATTTTCAGTATAAAATGAAGACGAAAGAATTTTACTTATCCCCTTTCTTATAGGTCAGCAAATGCCGTTCTTTTTTTACGTCGTAAATATCGCTGATGGTAACAAGTATTCCGGTTTCTTCAACATCACCGAATGTGTCGTTGAGAGCAGTACCGAATGTAAGCATCGAAGGTGAAAGGTTCATATATGCATTAACAAGCGGAGGAATATTCTCATTTAATGCGCGTACATTCTGAACAAGAATCTTGTAGTCGTCATAGTACCTGTGACTACAGAAAATTTTATCAAGTTCTTTTTTGTCTGTATATATTTCTCTTGGTTTATGCGGAACTACAATATTTTCTTTATCAGGAAAGTATTTATGCAAGAAAAATAATATCAAATCTCTGGCTTTGATATTAAAATTAAGGTACATGGTTACTTTTCCGAAAAAATATTTAATATCCGGATTATCAATAACAATGGCGCCAAGTCCGTCCCATATATTATCAAGCGAATAAAGCCCGCGTCGCTGATCGATTAATGGTTGATATATTGGTTGTACAAAGGATCTGCCCAACTCAATGGTGTAAGGCATATAATCAGCAATGAATTTTTCTGACAATTTAAATAAATGCGCTGTAGCGAGATGATATTCGCCTTTTTCATTTTTTGGAGCGTCAGCACATCGGATAAATCTATATCCACCAATAATTTCTTTATCGTAAGGATCCCAAACAACAAGTTGTTTGTAAAGAATCGGAGGGAAATCAAATTCGTCAATATCAACAGACTTTCCTGTTCCGCCGCCGGCTTTGCGGAAAGTGATTTCTCTTAATCTCCCTATCTCCCGCATTACATTTGGAGAATCGGTTGATGTAACTATATAAATCTCGTTATGTCCATAATTGGTATTACGGATAAATTTGCTTTTATTAAATTCTTCTTCCAGCAAGCTTTTGTCAACCGGTGAAATAATATCTTCTGTCATCTTTCAAATTTCACTGTTATTGTTTATAAATAAACTCTTTTGAACAATCTTGTTCAAGTTCATAAACATGAGTTTTTATAAGGTTAGCCCATTTTTTTGATCCGTATTTCTTGTCAAAAATTCTGTAAGAAATGGGGGTTCCGAAAGTAATGTTTATCCATTTATTATGCTGCCTGAACATTTCATCAACAAGGTAAAGCATTTCAATATTTGCTTTAATGCCTAATCGTTTTCTCAAGGTTGCTAAGTTATAAAAAAAATTTGAATTGCGTCCGTCAATGTGCACAGGAATAATGTCACGTTTGTATTGTATAGATTTTTTTATAAAAGTATTTTTCCATTCCAGATCCAGAATTTTTCCCTTTTGTTTCCTCGAACATAAGCCGGCAGGGAAATACAACACCATTACATCCGAGGCGAAAGTTTCTTCAAGTATATGAATATTATCGGTGTTTTTACCGTGTTTGTTTATCGGAATAAATAAAGAACGGAGATTTTTCAGGTTAAGCAAAAGATCGTTAACAGGGAAAATAATATCTCTTCTGACTTTTCCCGCCACATGCATCAAAGCCAGTCCGTCAAGCCCACCCAGCGGATGGTTAGATGCAATAATATACCTTCCGGAAGGAGGAATATTTTCAGGGTTTATCACATTGATATTAACGCCAAATTCCCTGAGTATGCCTGCAACAAAGTCAAGTCCTTCGTCATCTTTATATCGTTCAAGCGCAACATTGATTTCTTTTTCGTGGATAATCTTTTTCAGGTAATTCAGAATAAAACGGGGAAGTATTTTCAGAAGGTTTGGGTTTTTACTTCTAATAATATTATCGATATCGATATATTTTTCCCCTGTTAAAAGGGTATCAGTATCTGTATTATTTGCCATTTATCAAGTTCTCAAAGGATTTCCTGTTATGCAAAATTATAGATTATCCGGTATCATTCAAAAAAAAATGTAATTATTTAGGCATAGGGAAATAGAGGTATAAGGTATAAGGGAAAAGACCTATACCTTTATAACCTATACCTTTATAACCTAAATAGTAACAAAAAGAATTATAAGGCAAAATCTTTTTTTGAGGTGCCGGGAAAATATACTGAAAGAAATAGGGTTTGTTCCGCAGCTGCGGGATTGTTTATGGGATTAGAGCCGTTATTTATAGTCATTAGTCATTAGTGGTTTGTTTAGTAGATTGTATCATTACCAATAAACATTGACCATTGACTACTGACTATTGACTAATGACATTTATTTTATCACCACTATCTTATCCGCTCCTATCGGTTTGGCGGTTACTGTTCGGTGGCGATGTTCAGCACAAATGCTCGCTCGAAGTTACAACCTTTAAATTTATTACTATCATGTCCAACGAGCCACTGCCCCGCACTGAAAACAAACGGCCTGTTAGGCTTTGTAATTAATCAATCCGTAAATTTAATAAATTTTATTGTTTTTGTTTCTTTTTCAGTTTTAAAAACACAAAGGTATAATCCGCCATCTAGTTTACTTGCATCCAAAGTCAAATCGTACTTGCCTTTTGGTTGTTTACCTTTTATCAATGTATGTACTTTTTTCCCGAAAATGTCAAATAATGATATTTCAAATGATTCATTTTCGTCAATATCATATATAATATTGGCTATATAAGTACATGGGTTTGGCGATAGTTGGAAGGAGTTTCTAATTTGTACATTTTTAATAATGGGTTCAGAGATATTAGTAACGTCATTTTGTATCTGACCAATTTTCGCATTATTGTCATTAGGACAAGGAATAATCTCGGCTGTAAATTCAGCTCCTTCTTCTGTTTCAAAATTTGTTAATACTATTTCGTCATAAGCTTTAAAATGGACATTTACTTTATCTGGAATTGTAACATTGTCAGCTTGTATTGTTCCTGCAGTAATATCAAAGTACTCTAATCTTGTTTCACCGTTTTCGGTAATAATATTGGATAAAAATGGTCTAGTTGGATTTATAAATGGAATGTAATTATAAAATGGAGATATGCCACTCCAAGTAATCATCGGGAAATTTGGGTTATATGGATTATTTGATGTTACAATATTGCTAACAGAAATTATTTCGTTGCAATCAATACAAATTACAGTATTCTGCTCATCAGGATGTAATTTAAAAATTGCACGTTGTTTACAATTATAACTACCCATTCCTTGAGGGTTTAGCCCTCCAATCTCATAATAACCATTATCCGAACCATGCCACCCCCAATTAATATGAAATTTATCATCCTCGTTATACCCATCAATTACAAATTCATGTCCATTCCAAAATACTCCCGGGCATGGCCATGCAAAATACATTACCGGTCTGCCATTATCTAAATCTGTTTCCAATTTTTCAATCCATTTCTTTTTGGAATAATAAAATCGCCTGTCAAGGTTAGCATCAGTACTATAAGAGAAATTGTTAACAAAAGCATCTCTTGCATTATCAGGCGGCCATAATGAAGTTGCACATCCTCCTGCCCATTCAGCCACACAATAATTAACATTTGCAGCATCACCACAAGCTCGAAGTAATCCGGCTACCGCATTTACTTCTGCTGTTGTAGAATTATTAGTTAGCATATCAGGCATATTACACCAATCATAAGGGGTATTCTCAGGATGCCATTTTTTCATTATCTGTCCCATTGCTACAGGACCACAACCTGCATCACACTTATCGTCGTCACAACCACTAGATGAAGGACAAGAATAATTATAACCAGGATACCCGCCATTATTATTCCAAGTTTGTCCCCATAAAGTTGTTAATAATGGTTGTATAGATTTAGCACTTTTATTCTGATTAAAATTCTTATTAAAAATATTATTCCATTCAATAATTGTTTCACTATTGTCAAGGTTTTCAATTCTTATCGAATCAATTTCAATACTAAAATCTTCCATCCAATCTAAATAGGCAGGATTATGAAAATCATTTTCGTTAAATGTATTATTATATGAATAAGTCAAAATCGGTATTGCTGCATCGTTTGCAGAAATTGTTATATAACCGCCATTTGCAAAATTAATTATATAATAACTCGGATAACCATTATAATATTTTGTAATAGTATTTTGTATTGAAATACCTGTTTTGGCAGGATTTAAAAATTCAAAATAATTTTTTGCAACTATTTTAGCTAATACTGTATCAACAGGATTGCTATATATTTTTATTCCTGTTAATAAAAATGAAATTAATAAACAACCTGATATTATTTTATATTTTTTCATAAACAAAGGTTTTAATAATTTAACTTATTTTTCAAAAAAAATGTCATTTTCACTATTTAATGTAATATCTGTTAGTATAGAATGAGAAAACAAACCCTTAGGTTCTTTAAATGATTTTGCCATTCCTTTAATGTAACATATATCCGTTTCATTTGCAGAAATAATTTTATTTATAATTGCTTTTTTATTATAACTACTGGTATCTTCTGAAAAATATACCTCAATACCTTGCCCATTTCTAAAGTCATTTAATACAAATTTTACTATTGAATATGACTGAAATGAAAAATTTGCATTAAATTCATAATAATCAATATTCCCTTTAGCTTTTATTTCTTTATTTTGGCAGGGGATACTACTACAATTGCAATAATGATTTAAATCGGATACTGTATTATAACCTTCGTTTAGTATTAATTTCTCCGAGCAATTTGGAAATGACATAATAATGCATATAATAAACAAAAAAAGCGTTTTATTGTTTTTCATCTTTTTTATAAAATTTTAGTTTTGCACCTATTCCAAAATTCAATAAATGTACATTTCTATAATAATTTAATTGAGTGAAATTTTCATTTTTTTTCAGATAGATATAATCATAATTTATTAAGAAAAAATAATCCATCTTTGTTTTTGTTATATAATTTAATTTTAACTCCAAGCAAGTATTGCTGCCATATTGATAGTCAGTAAAGTCATATTTTTTACTATTCATATAAATAATCGAATAACCCATACCAAACTTTGGAACAAAATAAACTTTGGCACTTAATTTAATAGGGTATGCTATATTTATTCTTGGTTTTATTATAAAGGTTTTTGTATCATTGCCATAATCACCATAAGTTAAATTTGGTTCATAATATAATTTAGAATATGTAATATTTAAAGAACCACCAATATAATAATTACTTATTTTTAAATTATACGATGTTCCTCCATCGAAACGATATCTGTCAAAAAAGGATTGTATTTTAACTGTTTTACTTATTTCCAAAGAAATATTACTCTTTTCCTGAGCAATAATATTACTACTTAAGAAAAGAATAGTTGATATTAAAAATATGTCTGAATTAAAAAATTTCATTTACTTATTTCTTAATTCTTCAATTTCCTTTTTCAAATCCAAAACCATTTTGTATAACTGTTGCAAATATAACTCATGTTCTTCAACGTTTTTAGTAATACCAGCCATTGTATTGGTTATGTCTAATCCGGTTTCTTCAATCTGGTCGCCAGACATTATACCCGGCAGGTGTTTATGTTCTTTTATGAATTGTTCTCTATCAGACAGAGACATTAAATTGTAGAAATCTTCAAA
>JBBAAT010000028.1:0-15039 GCA_041658145.1 Bacteroidales bacterium
AACAGTTAAACCATTTAACAATTAAAACCATATTATTTGTACTCAAAAATTAATTATTAAAAATTAATCAGAAAATAAATGCATTATGGGAGATATTAAGAAACAACCAAAAGAACAAAAAAAAGAAATATTGGCATTTGGGAAACAGAATTACAGGTTGCTTCTGATCGGTCTTGCATTTTTAGGATTGGGATTTATCCTGATGATCGGCGGAGGTTCTGACGATCCTAACGTATTCAGCCCTGCATTATTCAATTTCCAGAGGCTTACGTTAGCTCCGCTTCTTCTGCTTACAGGATTTATTATTGAGATTTTTGCCATTATGAAAAGGCCGAAAGAACAATAAATATAGGTCTTATTAACTGGGTTGAAGGTTGATGGGTTGGGCTGCTTGTTAGGTTGTAAGTCATTGGTCTAAAGTTTTAAACCAATAACTAAAATCCATTAACCAAATCCGCCAACTGGCGGACTCAACCGTCTAACCTAAAACCAAACTAGTTGCCCAACCCATTAACTCAATACCTGAACAGTAACAAAAATTTGATATTTAACATTTGACATCTGCAATTTTCCATAAATTTTATGTCCTATTTTGAGGCAATAATTATTGCAATAGTACAGGGAATTACTGAGTTCCTGCCAATTTCATCTACCGGACACATGATTATAACTCAATCCATTCTGGGAATTGAGAGTACTCCTTTTGTAAAAACGTTTACCGTAAGCATACAGTTTGGCTCAATTCTATCTGTTTTAATACTTTATTGGAAAAGATTTTTTCGATCATTAGATTTTTACTATAAACTTTTTGTCGCTTTTATTCCCGCTGTCGTATTGGGTTTACTTCTGAAAAATTTTATTGAATCACTGCTTGGAAATGTATTGGTTGTTGGCATTTCGTTGTTGGCGGGGGGTGGGATTTTTCTGTTTGTTGACAAGTGGTTTAAGAATACCGGCGATGAAGAAAAACAAAATATATCTTTTTTCTCCGCTTTTAAAATAGGTTTATTTCAGACAATTTCAATGATTCCGGGTGTTTCAAGATCCGCTGCAACAATAATAGGCGGATTAACGCAAAAACTCAACAGAAAAAACGCGGCTGAATTTTCCTTCTTTCTTGCAGTACCTACAATGTTTGCAGCGACAGCATTGGAACTCTCCGGAATTTATAAAGATATAAAATATGATGATTTATATATTCTTGCAATCGGCAACCTGGTTGCATTTGTTGTAGCGATGTTTGCAATAAAATTCTTTATAGCTATTTTGGTGAAATACGGATTTAAAGCTTTTGGTTATTACAGAATCATTGTAGGTGCGATTATTCTAATACTGCTTGCGCTAGGTTATAATTTAAACATCACAGGGTAATGCCTTTCCATTTCGAAGAAGGAGAAATTCTTCTCATAGATAAACCATATCAGTGGACTTCTTTTGATGTTGTGAATAAGATCAGGAGTCTTGTAAAATATCATCTATGTATAAAAAAGCTAAAGATAGGTCATGCAGGAACCCTTGATCCATTAGCAACGGGCTTACTTATTTTATGTTCAGGAAGTTATACAAAAAGAATTGATGAATTTCAGGCGCTCGAAAAAGAATATACAGGCACAATGGTACTTGGCGCTACACGGCCATCTTCGGATATGGAAACAGAAATTGACAAAACCTTTGAGCTTTCAAATATTAACGATAAGGAAATAATCAACATGGCAACGACTTTTGTAGGTAATATCAAACAAGTTCCGCCAATATATTCTGCGAAAAAAATAGGCGGGGAACGGGCATATCAATTTGCAAGAAAAGGCATTGATATTACAATGAAAGCAAAAGAAGTATTTCTGAAAGAATTTGATATCACCCACATTGACCTGCCAAAGATTTCTTTCCGTGTTGTTTGTTCAAAGGGAACATATATCCGTTCATTAGTAAAAGATTTCGGCGAAAAACTACATAATGGCGCTTATCTTTCTGCATTACACAGGACTCGCATCGGGGATTTTAGTATTAACGCCGCCTTAAGCATGGAAAAAATTGAAGAGATGATAATGCAACAAAAAGACAATTTTTTACGTAGTAATAGTTTAAACTTAAAAATTTAATCAAGAAGTGGTTATACTGCCTTTTGGTAAAATTTCTTCCAAAATAGTGGACTTCGCCTTTTTGATATATTATCTTTGTGACTTTGAACATATTTTAAATTCGAATATATAATCACTTGACAAAATGAAATTATCAGATTTCAGGTACTATTTGCCCCCCGAACTCATAGCGAACTACCCTTCTAAAAACAGGGAGGATTGCAGGTTAATGGTACTTCACAGAAAAACTCAAACCATTGAACATAAAATATTTAAGGATGTCCTTTCATATTTTGGTGATGGAGACGTAATGATAATAAATAATACCAAGGTGTTTCCTGCACGCTTATACGGGATCAAAGAAAAAACGGGCGCTAAGATTGAGGTATTCTTACTAAGGGAATTGAACCATGAAGCACGTTTATGGGATGTCCTTGTTGACCCGGCAAGAAAAATCAGGATCGGGAATAAATTATATTTTGGAGATGAGGGTACGCTTGTCGCAGAGGTAATAGACAATACTACTTCAAGAGGAAGAACGTTGCGTTTTTTATTTGACGGCACATATCATGAATTTAAAAAAACGATCGAAAGCCTTGGGGAAACACCGCTCCCAAAATTGATTAAACGCCCTGTTGAACCTGAAGATAGGGAAAGATATCAAACAATTTATGCTAAACACGAAGGTGCTGTTGCAGCTCCGGCAGCCGGGCTTCACTTCGGTCGTGAATTAATGAAGCGTCTGGAGTTAAAGGGCGTGTCGTTTGCAGAAATTACTTTGCACGTTGGACTCGGTACTTTCAGAAGTATGGATGTGGAAGACCTGTCAAAACACAAGGTGGATTCGGAACAGGTGATCATTGAGGATAAAGCAGTGAAGATTGTGAATCAGTCCAAAGAAAATAAGAAAAAGGTTTGTGCGGTTGGAACTACTGTTTTGAGGGCTATTGAGTCGTCTGTTGCAATTTCCGGGATGCTCAAACCATTTAACGGGTGGACGAATAAATTCATTTTCCCTCCTTACGAATTTAATGTGGCCAACGCGATGATCACAAATTTCCATTTGCCTCAGTCTACTTTAATGATGCATGTATCTGCGTTTTCAGGATTCGATTTTCTTATGAAAGCATACAATGAAGCGATTAGCGAGAAATACAAATTCTTTACATATGGAGATGCGATGCTGATATTATAAATCAAAACCTGTCTGAAAGGGTTACTGTTTAGGTATGTGGGTGTAGAAAAAGTGGCAGGAGGCAGCGGCAGGAGGCAGTACAATAAATAACAAAAATGATATGGAAAGAGGATACAGAGATTTAAAAGTTTATCAACTTGCTTATAGGTTGGCGATGGAAATTTTTGAAATCTCTAAATCATTTCCGAAAGAAGAAACTTATTCTTTAACTGATCAAATCAGAAGATCGTCAAGATCGGTTTGTGTGAACATTGGTGAAGGCTACAGAAAGAGAAGGTACCCAAAGCATTTTTCCAGCAAAATGACAGATGCTGATGGAGAATGCAGCGAAACCCAAATATGGCTTGACTTTGCACGAGATTGCAATTATCTCAATGGGACAAAACATAATAAACTTTACAAAGATTACGAAGAAGTGGGACGAATGCTTGGAAGTATGGCTGACAACCCCGAAAAATTTTTACCTAAACAATAACTGCTTACTGCCACTGTCACTGCCTCCTGCCGCTGCCTCGTGCCTACTTTAACAATAGATCATATACGTGAACAGTAACAATACCCGCTATACTTGAAAAAATACGTTATAGTTGTTGCCGGAGGAGACGGAAAAAGAATGAGGTCGGGGATGCCAAAACAATTTCTTTGCATAGGCGGTATTCCCATTTTAATGCGTAGCATCAAGGCTTTTCATGAATATGAAAAAACGATCAGCATAATATTAGTACTGCCTAAAGGAAAGATCGGCACGTGGCAGAAACTTTGCAAAACGCATAAATTTATTGTTCCGCACACCATCACAGCCGGTGGCAGCACCCGCTTTCAATCTGTAAAAAACGGACTTGCCTTGATTATGGAAAATGATAGTCTTGTCGCTATTCATGATGGTGTCAGACCCCTTGTGTCGCGCGAAGTAATACAAAGAGTTTTTTTTGAAGGCGCAAGACATGGAACAGCCGTACCCTGTGTGAAACTGAATGATTCGTTAAGAATGTTAACGGGAAACATAAGCGCTCCACTTAAAAGAGATCAAATTTGCGCAATACAGACACCGCAGTGCTTTCGATGCAACATACTGAAAAAAGCATATAAACAGAAATATAATGAACGGTTTACGGATGATGCCACAGTAGTGGAAAATCTTAATGAGAAAATTTACATGGTTGAAGGAAATGCAGAGAACATTAAAATAACCACTCGCGTAGACCTTGCAGTTGCAAAAGCATTGCTGAATTTTAAAAAGGATGCTGATACATAATTATTTTATTTTATTAAATTTTCACAATTTTAATTACGCTATTTTTCCTTGAAGTTTTTAATACCGCATAATAAATCCCCTTATTTTTAGGAGTAAAATTTATTTTATACTGTTTGTTTTCTATGGCATTGTTATCATATAAGACATCTGTGAGTTGCCCCATACAATTATATACTTCCAATTTTACCACATCCGTTTCCGGTAATACAAAACTTATAATTGTATTATCTTTTAATGGATTTGGAAAAATATTAAAAGAATAAGGATTATCCCCGTATTCATATATACCGGCAGGATTAACCACGATATAATTATTTTTCGTTATAGAATCTATACAACCTCCCGGACTATATCCTATCAACTTTACAGTAAAAGTATCCGCATAAGTGTATGTATGTTGCGGGCCAATGTCGGTATTGTTAATTGTTCCATCACCAAAATCCCAGATATAAAAATCGCAGTTCTGGCTTAAATTATAAAACTGTATAGTTGCATTTGGCAAACTTACTAATGTTGTATCTGCCGTATAATTTGCAAACGGCGCAAGGTTTGGAACATTATGGTAAGGTGCCTCAAACAATAACCGCTCTGCAAGTGGCATGGAATCGCCTGCAAGTACGGTATTATACATTAAATTCTGATCGTGCCCTACTCCGGGTACTTCGCCGTACTGCCATTTTAATGTTGTACCTCTTGCCACAGCATCGGAATCGGAAAAATTATAAAAATTCACAGCACGTTCGTAACGGCTGTTGCCTTGTGCAAACGGACAAAATCCAGAGAATATTTGTAAATCTGCTGCTCCAATCAACACCCCATAATTTTCGTTGTAGTACTGCATTACATGTTCATCACAAATAAAATCCTTTACTAATGGAGTATCCACTTGAGCACAATTCCATGAGAGAGTTTGCCTACCAGCCAATCCGCATCTATATGGATACCAAAGCATTTCAGCATTGTTAAAAGTATCAGTGCATAGAGTGTAATTGGATGGGTTACTGGATACAGCCATTCGGAGAGGAATGGAATCTGGAGCAAACTGTCGCACCAACATATAGCGGGTAGTAAACTGCCCTCCTTGTGAAAAGCCGATTAGATATGCTGGAATACTATCGCTGTTCTCTCTCAGCAGCACATGTCGGTATATTTGTTTTAATACTTCCGGAAACCATAGTTCCTTATAGCAACCCGAAATGCTATCGAACAACGCATAATCCACATAAGCCCATACATTATGCATATTAGGGGCAACTATTAACGCATTTCGTCTGTCGGCTATTGCCTGCAAATCTCCAATAGGGCCACTTCCGTTACCTCCTGAACCGTGAATGGCAAATAAAATCGGGCTGGTCAGAGAATTATAGTTTAAAGGTTTGTAATAATGGATGTGATAAATATCTCCATAATAAATTGCAGTATGTGGCGGAGTGATTATCTTTAAAAAATCAGATGATATTCCATAAGGAATAGAATGAATGGTTGAATCAACATTAATGTATGAGTTTTTAACTAAAGTATCGGCGCCGGAACAATTTGTTGCTATGAGTGTAACATCATAAATACCAACATTCGGATAATAAACTATAGGATTGAGGGCTGATGAACTTGCAGGAACTCCTCCTTGAAAACTCCATTGAGCAGTTGTTCCGCTTGTGCTTGTATTTGTATATTGGACATAGCTGCCCATTTGTATAATAGAGTCATTCATAAAGAATGAAGCATTCGGAGGTGATGGGATGGGAATATTCCATTTTAGAATATTATTACCGGGAGAATATATTATTCCTCCAACATACAAATCGCCATTATAAGCAGATAAAGCTCTAATAAAAGCTGAATTTATTGTGGATCCGACAGGGCTCCATGCTGTTCCATTCCATTTTGCAATACTTTTTGCAGAAATACCCCCAGCTTTGCTAAAAGAACCTCCGGTGTATAATTCACAATTATAAGCAACTAATGCATAAACATAGCTGTTGCTTATTCCATCACCATATGTGACGCTTACTCCCGCACCAAGTGAGTCGAAATCAGAGCCATTCCAACTTGCAATATTATTAGCGGGCACGCTACCAGCCATAGTGAATCCCCCACCCAAATAAAGCGTTCCATTATACGTTGTCAATGTCCTAACAGCACTATTTGTTCCCAGTCCTACAGATGACCATGCGCTTCCATCCCAACCGGCGATATAATTTGCTGGATTACCTCCTGCATTAGAAAACCATCCCCCTGCATAAAGTTTTCCATTATATTCAAGTAAAGTCCAAATTAATTCGTCCATTCCCGTTCCTACAGACGACCAACTTGTGCCATTCCATTTTGCTATATAATTTGTTGATGTTCCTCCTGCGATAGTAAAAAGCCCACCTGCATATAATTCTCCATTATATACAGCTAAAGCAAAAACGCCATCATCCATACCTGTTCCCACAGGCATCCAGTTTATGCCATTCCATTTTGCAATGTATTGCGCAGAATCACCACCGGCAACAGTGAAATAACCACCTGCATATAATTCTCCATTGTACATAACTAATGCATGGACTGAATTATTCATTCCGGAACCCAAAGTATCCCAGTTAGTACCATTCCATTTTGCAATGTTATTAGCAGAAATGCCACCGGCTATATTAAATTGTCCTCCGACATATAATTGATTAAGTGAAGTATCTTTCGCTAAAGCGGTTACTCCACCATTTGTTCCGGAACCTAACGTAGACCATACTTGACCATAACATAAGGGAAGGATAAACATAAAAGCGCTGATGCTTAAAAAAAATTTTCGTTTCATAACTTTTTGTAATATTTTTCTAAAATGCTTTATTGAATAATCAATTTCCCTGAAGAAATAAAGCTCTTTTCAGAATTTACTTTATAATGAATACCAAATATAAGAAGAACAGCGTTGAAATGCAAGTTTATTTTGTCTTTTTTTCAGATTTTAAAAATGAGGGTAAGGAAAATTAGCTCTTGCCATATAGCTAACCTGTCAAATAAATAGATAATCTGTCATTGATCTTTAATAAAATATTTCAAGTCAGAAGTTAGTGTAAACTTAAAAATAGCCTTGCAGGTAACGGTTGAAACTAAAAGCAGGCAGGCATTTCAAAGATCGTCAGTCGGCTCACGAACACTATCATCATTTACCGAAATTATTTCATCTTTCTCTCTTTCCACGTGTAACTTCCAAAATTGCCTGTTATACCTATAATTACTACATAAAATATATATATAAATTGCAAAGGGATATAATAGAACAATAAATTTTTCTTTTTTACAAAACAGGATATTCCTGCGAGTAAAGGAAAATCGATGAGTAATTTTGTTAAAAGTGCAAAAATAAACATCTGAAAATAAACGGGATTAAACATTGATAAAATCCCTGATACTAAAATGGATAAATTAAACAAATAAACAGTCAATGCTGTAATAATTATTCCCGGATCTTTATATCCGGAGCTTTTTGATATCCATCTTCTTCTCTGGCTTATAAAATCTAAAAGATTTTTTTGTGGTTTTGTCTTTACAAGAGCTTCATGGTTTTTGATAAAAGTAATTCTATGCGGGAATTTTTTTTTCATTTTAAGCAGCAGGAAAACATCATCTCCTGATGCATACTTCTGGTTGTTTTCATATCCTCCGACCTCATCAAACGCTTTTTTCGAATATGCCAGGTTAGCGCCATTACAAATTATCGGGAATCCCAATTTTATGGATGCAATACCAGATACAATAAGACTCAGGAACTCTAAACTCTGCAATTTTTGAAAGATTGTTTTTTCGTCATAAAACCTGACAAGACCAACCATTATCACAGGATCGAACGTTTCGTAATACTCCACTATAGTGGAAATCCAACGGGGCGAAACAATACAATCGGCATCAGTTGTGATAACAAGGTCTCCTTTTGATACCCGCATGGCTTCAGTAATAGCTTGCTTTTTATAGGATATCCTGCTGTTTAAAAGTTCAACAAGATAAATATTTTTCAATGAATGTTTTTTAATAAAATCATTTACCAGCAAAACCGTATTGTCAGTGGAAAAATCATCTGCAACAATGATTTCAAAAAGTTCAGATGGATAATCCTGAAAAGATATGCTCTCTATGCATTTTATGATATTTTCCGATTCGTTCCGGGCAGGCACTATAACGGAAACTCTTGTTTTCGGGGGATTTCCGGTTATTAAATATGTTTTAGAACGAAACCATGCTACATTATACGCTACTAATAATAGAATATAAAAAACAGTAATGCCAAAGAAAAGATAAAGCAATATTTCGGTGACGAAGATCAACTTTTACGAAAAAAATTCAATTTAAAAACAAAAATTGCTCCCAGTAATGCAGGGATGGCAAGGTTTACAATCCATAATACAGATGTTGCAACCAGAATATTTATGTTGCTTGCAACAGGAAAATCATGCTTTTCGAAATACATACCAATAAAATAAATAGCGGCAGATCCCCTGACACCTATTTCTGTTAAAAAAAAAGTAGGAAAAGCAGCCACTATCATGTAAATCATTGATATCATAAGAAATGCCTGGTTGTATGGCATCTTTACTCCGAAAAGTATTAATAACAGAAAAAACTGGGTGGTAAAAACCAGATACCTTGCAAAGCTCAACAACAATATATAAAGAAGCTCCTTTACAGAGTAAAGAGAAAATATTTTACCATAATGCCTTGCTTTGCGAAATTTTCCAGGTAGCCTGTTAATAAATCCGGTTAAAAATGAGACATTAAAAAATAACAGAAGTAAAACAACAACAAGAATGATAATGATGAAAGCAAGTCCATAGAAATAATATCCGGGATATCCTGACATATCAATATATTCATTCGCAAAAAAAATAAAACTAATTAAACCTGCCAATACTGTGATCAGCAATTGACTTATACTTCCAAGCATCGTAATGAGGACGCCTTCCCAGCGATCGGCTTTTTCAAGAATAAATACCCTGCCTGCATATTCACCAATTCTGTTTGGGGTGAAAATACTCACAGTAACGCCTGAAAGAACAGCAACAAATGCTTTAATAAAATTTACTTCTTCAATTTTTCGAATAAGGTATCTCCATTTCCAAGTTTCCAGGCTCCAGTTGAGAATCATGAGCAATGCTACCATCAATACAATTTTAATAAAAAAAGGCTGGGTGGGCAGGCTCTCAAAAGAGAGAAGGGTGTCGTCTAAATTATATTTCACAAACAAGCGCTGGTAAATAAACCAGAATGCCAAAACAATAATAGTTGTTTTGATAATCAGACTATAGATTTTGTATATTTTTGCCTTGTTATTCATTTATCGTGATGATCGAAAGAATTATATTAGGAATAGATCCCGGAACAAATATCATGGGATATGGATTGATTATAAACAAAGGTAATTCCATCGAACTTATTAAAATGGATGTGGTCAGACTTGCAAAAATTGATAATCAGCCGTTAAAACTAAAAAAAATTTTTGAAACAACATTAGAATTAATTGATCAATACAAACCTGATGAGTTATCCATTGAGGCTCCTTTTTATGGAAAAAATATTCAATCCATGCTAAAGCTAGGCAGAGCGCAGGGGGTAGCTATTGCAGCGGCATTGTTCCGATCTGTTCCTATTTTTGAATACGCCCCAAGAAAAATAAAACAATCAATTACCGGCAATGGCAACGCTTCGAAAGAACAGGTGGCCGCCATGCTTTTAACGCTTTTAAAAATTAAAGAAGCCCCAAAATATCTTGATGCGACGGATGGGTTGGCTGTTGCTGTTTGTCATTTTTTTCAGAAAAATATTACGGAAAAAGGGAAATCTTATTCGGGATGGAAATCTTTTTTAGCAGAGAACCCGGATAGACTGGTTATAAAATCTTAAAAAAATCGCAGTTGGCAGTACGCAGTCAGCAAATACATTTTCAAAAGATGCTTGTAATTTTGGATTTTAAATTAATTATCGGGTTATTGCAATAACTTCAACGGTTAAAGTGCCGGAGGGTACTTTTATTTCAACTTTGTCGCCAACTTTTTTACCAAGCAATCCTTTTGCAATAGGCGATGTAACTGAAATTTTCCCAGATTTAAGATCTGCTTCACTTTCCGGAACCAATTTATAGTTTAAAAAGGCTTTTGTCTTAAGATTTTTTAATTTGACAGTTGAAAGTATAAAGACTTTGGAATTGTCGAGTCTCGATTCATCAATAATTTTAGCATTGCTGAGCAATTCTTCAATTTTCGAGATCTTCAGTTCGAGCATTGACTGGGCATTTTTTGCGGCATCGTATTCAGCATTCTCCGAGAGATCACCTTTGTCTCGTGCTTCAGCAATTTGCTTTGAGATCAAAGGCCTTTCAATAGTTTTTAATTTATTAAGCTGGTCTGTAAGTTTTTCCAAACCTTCTTTTGTAAAATACTTCGTTTCCATTTTTCAGTGAGTTAAATATAAGTAACTAATCAGTATTGTTAAATATTTAATTAACAGTAAGATGATTTTATTAAGGTATTGTTTTCTCGCAGATTTTCGCAAATTTTTCCGCAGATATACGCAGAAACAATTTTTTACTATTCGTTACTTTCCGCGATTATCAGCGATTTTTATCTGCGTTCATCAGCGAGAAATATTTTTTTTAACAGCACTGATTAGTTACAAATATGAAATTTCCTTCCCTTATATAAGATAAAGAATCCCGCAGATGCGGGACTCTTTATCAAATTAAGAAATTAAATGAATAAATAATTACAAATTTATCCTGACACCAATACTGTGTGTGCCCTGGAATGGATTTGATGCCCTGTAAGAATAATCAAGACCAAATGAAGATCCTTTTTCCTTGTTTAACGGGATTTCAACAGTAAAACCAGCGCTTGGACCTGTATATACTGATGTTCTTTCCGAATTTTCAGTAGTACCTTTTGTGGATTTATAATCAATGCCTTTTTCATAACAATAACCCATTCTCAGCATAAGGTAGGTCTTTAAGCCATATTCAAGTCCCAAAATATATTGGTCTTTCGTAAAGGAGTTGGATGTAAAGTTGCCGGCAGCAGTAAGCCTGTTGTTATTGTTAATATGAAAGTCATAAGCGGCTCCGATATTGATCAATGAAGGCAATTCAAATTCAGCAGAACGCTGTTCAACTGTAAACTGGTTCACGTTTCCTGGAATAAAACCTCTGAAAGACAAACCGTCTCCTTTGAATTTCATGCGAGGTCCAACATTTTTAAGGGCTATACCAAACTTGATATTTTCTTTTTCACCGGTTACATATTGTATTCCCGCATCAAGGGCTACTCCCTGTGCTGTTGCATCAGATATTGATTCGGAAATTATCTTGAATGTAAGACCGCCATAAATACTGTTTGAAAAGGCTTTTGCATAAGAAATTCCAATGTTCATTAAATTAGGTGAAAAACTACCGGCTCCGCCCTCAGGTAAATCTACCGTGGTTCTTTGAATTTCACCAAAAGTCATTGAAGTAACGGAAAAGCTGAAAACGCCTGTTTCTCCTACTTTTTGAGAAAATCCGAAATTATTGATATTAACGCCTGAACCTTTCAGCCAGCTTGTCCTTGCGAAAATCAGTTCCGTTTTCTTTGTAAAAGCAGTTCCTGCAATATTCATGTACATGGATTCGAGTCCACGAACAGTAGCAGAGTTTGCGCCACCCCATCCGGAACTTCGCGCCCATGGGTTTATCAGCAATTCCGACGCTCCTGCCTGTCCAGACCTGTCTTCATTTCCCGCTGTCAGGCGAATTACAGGAAATAATGTAATTATTAATATCACAAGGGCTGAAATCTTATAAATTCTTTTCATCTGTAAATAATTTTGTAAGTTAAACAATATTAATGTATTAATGGGTATAAAGTATAGGGTATAGGGTATAAGAATTATTCCCCTTATTTCCTTATTCCTTATATACCTCTATTCCTTTATACCTTATACCTTTATTCCTCTTTTTTGTATTCATAAATGTACAATATCAGAATGAGTTAAGGTCAATTGGTCTTAGCGTACCGAACCATTTTAACACCTTTTCACCAACTCCGTCAACTTTAACATAAATAAGATAAATTCCGCCTGATATTGGTATGCCGGCGAAGTTCTTAAGATCCCAATCAATAGATGTTTTAACTTCATCTTTGGGGTACTGCCTGACAAGTACGCCATTAATAGTATAAATAGACACCGAACATTTTTCAGGAAGATTAATGATCTTTACCCTATTGTCAAGTTGGTTTTCTTCGTATCCGCAATAGCCGTAATATGGGTTCGGAACAACATTTATCAGGTCCAGGGCAGTTTTTGCAGTTTCAACATTATTTGTTTCAGTCATAATGTCATCAGTATTAAATGTATACATCGGATAGTCGTTATTTTGAGGATTGGATGATCCATAAGTAGAAAATTTGGTTTTATATGGTTTTGCAACCCTGATCCTTATTTTAACTTCATTGGACAACCATTCTTCATTAGAAACTGACATCGGGATACCCGCATACAATATATCTTTGAATGCATTCCTTTTGTTAGCATCAGTAGGATTAGACAGACGATTGCGCAACCACTGACCTTCATCATAAGCAGGACAATGTATGGAGTCCGATGGAGTAGTATTTTCGTTATGACCAACAATGTAAACAAAATGTTCCCCTCCCCAAAGAATATTGCCAAGGTCAGTTGAATAATTAGAAGTTGGATTAAACATCATATCTCTTCCTTTTTCGCCAATAAGCCATGAATTTTCTCCAAACATAATATTCAATCTTTCACCGGTTTCAATATTGATTGCATAACCCGGGAACCAGCTCATGCCGGTCCCTGTACCCCCTATTGATTGTCCTTTTCTTAGGTCAAATTTTTTTGCGCCACCTTCTGACAGGGTAGAATTAATATCCTCACACATTTCTAAAACGACACATCTTGTCCATTTCGACTGATCAGGTGTTAATACTAAATCTACACTTGCAAGATTTTTAAGGAGATTAAAAGTATGAAAAGCAGGGTTGTCCCATGCAACACCATATCCTTTAATTCCTGTACCTGGATCTTTGTATGCGCGGGCACAAAGCCTGTATGGCGCAAATGTTCCTTCCAGTATTTTTTCATAATTTCCTTGCGGGTCTAACCAATACAGAGTTCCTGGATTGGGGTTTGCAGGAGTAGGATTATAATCTGAATTATCAGGATTAACGTCATCTTTCGTTGTACCTGAACGTATCCAGTTCCATGCCCCACCTCCGTCAATGTCGGGAACTCCGGTTAACCAGCGTTTGGAACTGTCAACATAAGAAATAGTAGCTTCAATGAATCCGTTATTTTCAGCGGTATATGACAGTACATTGTCAACAACTTTATAGCTGCCGGGAGCATACGTTTGTTGTATTGTAATGGACAAGCCTAAGTCTAATAACAATTGCTCGTTTGCCACCGTAATGGTTTTATCTGAATAATAAACATCCCCTGTTGTATTATTCGTTAAAGTCCATGAAGCTGTATCGATTGATGAAACAGTATCAACATTAAATTTTAAAGTAAAATTACCGGACTTTACGTTTAGCGGATCAACAACTTTAACATCAACAGGCCCGCGTGAGTTTTCGTAAGTGGGAGTTTCATATTTGCCATCTTGCAATATTATATCCACTGTTGCCTGTGTAAAATCCAGAGTTAACCCTCCGTTGCCTTGCCCCTCAATTCTCGTGATCTTCGGACCTGTTCCATATTCGGAATTCTGAATAGTACCGTTTGCTTCAGGAGAAGGATTGTGCGGAATTGCAGTAGAAACCTTAATGTTTTTACGACCTGCCAGGTACACTTTTTTCTGGCCGTTGAGACCACTGATTCCGGGTAATTGCGAGCCAGGCTCCTGAGAATATTTTATATAGTTATTATAACCATAAGCAAGCGCCAGGTAGTAATATTGTTTGTGGTTTACAAGGCGTTTGTCGCCGCCTGCAAATTGATCTTCGGTAATTTTAAAAGAATGAACAATACCTTTGTTTTCACCGTTAACTTCTTCAACAGGAGTATTTCCACCAACAGCTTCATCGTAATAATAATTTACGAGTTGCCCGATTGGATTGTCTTGTCTATCAAAGTTTTTAATATCGCATTGAGCAATTTCACGGGCTTTGTCAGGGTCGTGAATTTCGGAAACGGAAACGGTGGCATCCTTTAATTGGAAAACCTGGTATCCTTCAAATAGGTACACTGAATCATAACGTTGACCTAAATATATATCAGGTGAAACAATTGAAGGGTCCCATTCGTTGTATAATTCATTGTAGTTATTTGATGTTTTCTTATTTGTTAAATAGATAATAATTTCTTTATTAAGTTCCTGTATAGTTATATCCGGAGCATCAGGTCCATCAACTACTTTAAAGCAGTTATCAAATAAACGCTGACATTTATCATCGGTAATTCTTAGTAATTCAACTGAAGCCCAGGCGCCGCCCTGGCTGGCTCTTGCCCATGGAATACCAACAGTAATGTAATTTACAGCG
>JBBAAT010000029.1:0-14969 GCA_041658145.1 Bacteroidales bacterium
GAAACGACATATCGTTATTCTTATACTTTTCATAATTTTCACTGCCTTTGTAATATTCTAAAAGAAAAGGTAATTTATCATTTTTGTTTTTTATAGTTTCGCACAATGCGGCATTCACTTCGTCAATGGTACCAACACATTCAAATGGTTTGGTTCCTGCCGCCCCAATAAGCTGGTTAAAATGATGCAACGAATTTTCATCATTAAAAATATCTTTCCCGAAAATTTCAATCAATTTCTTACTTTCAATAAAGGGGGAAAGGATTATAAAAGCGAAGAGGCATTTCGGACAATTCCCACACCAGATGTCAGTTTTGCTGCCAACATTGCAGCTTTTGAAAACAGGATGGTATTTCGAAAATTCAGAAAATAATTTTGCTATTTGCAATTCATTGATCGGCCTGAGAAAGCTGAAATAATTAATATCTTCAGTTATATATTTCAAATAATAATTCCTGAAATCTTTTTCAAACTCATAAGATTTAGAATATTGATGATTTACAAAAGAATCTTCCACCGTCGGTTCATTTGCGCTGGATTCATTGGATAATGCAATGTGTTTTTTACCGGTTACTGCTGCAGAAAATAATGATACAAATGCCAGTAATGCTGAAAAAGGTGTATGTCCGTTAAGAAAACCTTCATCGTTCATTTTTAGCAAAACAGGATCAATCGTTCTCTGTATTGTAATAATCCTGTCGTCGTTGTATCCGGCGGCAAAAGCGGTATCCATGCATGCTTTGCTTGGGTTCAGGATCAATAACAGCTTATCATTATATCCGGACAGAATTTCCATTGTTACGGCAGAATCCTTTCCGCCTCCAACAGGAATAATAACGGAATTTTCAGTATAAAAAGATGTTTTCGCAGGAATATCAGTCGATTCAACAATGATGTCAACAAAATCATTTACTGTAGTTTGTATTGAGTTCAGGTAAAAAAATTCTCCAAGCCCGTTAAAATAAAAATTTTTCCACCATTTCTTTTGGTACTCATCCAGGTAAAATGGTTTAATAACAATTTCCTCTGGGCAAGCAGCCTTCCAATAACTGATAAGTTCAACCAACCCTATGTGAAATACAATGTTTTTTAATTTTTCTTCTGAAAAACAGGCGGGATTGATAAACGGCTTCAGAGGTATTTTGATCGTGGGGCGGAAAAAATATTTATTATCAAGGATGAAATAATAGGATATTTCTATGCTTTCAGCGTTCTTCTTCAAATCAAAACTTTCATATACAAATCTTCTGAATTGCTTTCGGAACTTGATAAACTTATAAAAATTATCACATTTATCCATTTATTGATTTATTGATTTGGTATTATTTTTGATCTTAGCAAATTGCTGAATTTTTAATCAAATGTACTAAATTGTTGAAAATTATAGTTTTTATTTACAGGAAATTATTAATTTTAAAACGATTTTCAGATGAAAACAACAGATATTAAACCGGCACAAGGATCATTACTGATCTCAGAACCTTTTCTGAAAGACCACTATTTCAGGCGCTCGGTGATTCTGCTTGCAGAACACGACGATAAAGGTTCATTTGGATTGATCATAAATAAACCCTTAGATATAAGGCTAAACGAAATTGTGAAAGATTTCCCTGCATTCGGCTCCAAACTTTATATAGGCGGTCCTGTTGGAACTGACAGTATCTTTGTTCTTCATACTCTCGGAAATAAAATTAAAAATAGTTTGAAGATTATTCAGGGCTTGTATTGGGGTGGCGATATTGACATTATAAAATCAATGATCGAGGACAAAAAAATACATACAGAAGAAATTCGTTTTTATATTGGTTATTCAGGCTGGGATGCAAAACAACTTGACAGGGAACTGGAAGAACATTCGTGGGTTGTAACTAAAGCAAAATCGGATAAGCTATTATTTGAATCGCCTGAAAATATGTGGAAGAACATTCTGAAATCAATGGGAAATGAATATGCAATGTGGGTGAATTATCCGCTGGATCCTATGATGAATTAAAAAATTTCTGACAACTGCTTTACAAACATTACTGCCAATTCCGGTTTTAAAGCAATTGTAAAAACAACGCCAAATAAGGCTCCCCAGAAGTGTGCATCATGGCCGATGTTGTCACTTGCTCTCCTTGCCATATACGCAGAATAAACAAGATATAATACTCCGAAAACTGCTGCAGGTATTGGAAACGGGAACAACAAGAACATAATTTTTGATGAAGGCCAAAAAATAATACTTGAAAATACAATTGCCGAAACAGCGCCCGACGCACCTACAGCGTTGTACCAACTGTCGTTCTTATGCTTTTCGAATGCAGGCACAACAGATAAAATGATTCCGCCGATATAAAGAATGATAAAATAAAGATTCCCTTTTGCGCCGAAATAAAGTTTCATAAAAAATTCCACCTGTTCGCCAAAAGAGTACAATACAAACATATTAATGACCAGATGTGCCCAGTCGGCATGTATCATTCCATAAAAAAGAAAACGGTACCATTGTCTTGTTTCTTTTATAATGTACGGATTAAAACGTAATCGGGAGAAAAGCTCTTTATTGCCGAATGCAGGAATTGAAACGGCAGCTGTGATGATAATAATGATCCAGGTGATAATCATACTATTTATTTCTTTCTGAAAGTTAACTGAACTGTGGCGCTTTTACCAAACATGCTTTCAACAGCATCAAGCAATACAAAAAAAGAAAGAGTAAAAATAAAAAAGAGTTTTTGAAGAAATATATTAAAGAATCCATATTCAGGTGAGTACGAATTATTCCCTTTTAATCTTTCGTATAAAACTTCTCTTTTCTCACACATACGGTTCAAACAGCTCTGAACCCATCCATAAGGATTTTGCTCAAAAGAAAACCATTTTTTTTGAACAAGCCTGAATCCAAACCCATCCATGATCTTAATGAAATCAACAGGATCGAGAAAAAGTAGATGTCGCGGGGGATCAAGATGATACCATTTTCCTCTGAAAATTTTTGCCTGCCATCCTGCAATATTTGGAAATGAAACAACAAACAGTCCGTCTTTTTTTAAAATATTTTTTATGATACCGAGTGTTTCCTCAGGATTATCAATGTGTTCAAACACATGAAACAAAGTGATCGCATCAAAAGTATCATCAGGATAATCGCTTTGGCTCAATGGTTTTACCTTCAGTTTTATTTCTTTCACTTTAGCAGCCCGTTCAGCAGATACTCCTTCCATTTCTATACCATGAAGATCAAAATTACCAAAAACTGACAAGTGGTGAAGAAAACGTCCATTACCACAGCCCAGATCAAGGACTTTTGCATTTTCCGGAATCTGCGCTGCAATATATTTCGCTTTTTTACGGCGAAAATGATCGATGAATTTTTCAATCGAAAAAACAAATTTATTTTCGCCTTCGCCATAATATGCAGAATCGTATGCTAACTTAAGCTGCTCATCTGTTGGGATAGGCGAAAGAAAAAAGGCATTGCAAATTCTGCATTTACAAATTTTCCAGTTTTGTTGAAAAATATCGACAGTTTCAAACAGTTGTTCCGTTTTTTCTTCTTTGCAATATCTGCATATATCAGCCATCTGCAATCTATTTCCTGAATTTATAAATACTAAATTTTGCGATGCCTGTTCTCTGGAGAAAATGACAGAATGAAGTTTTCAAAACGCCCATTCCGTAAACCATACTACGTTTAAAATTGATGGATGAGGCTTCTGAAAAATATTTTGTAGGACAAGTGACTTCTGCAATTTCAAACCCGGCATAAATTATCTGAGAAAGCATTTGATTATCAAAAATAAAATCGTCGGAATTCTCATGGTAATTAATTTTTTCAAGTACCTCTTTTGAAAAAGCACGATAGCCGGTATGATACTCCGATATTTTCTCGTTGACCAGTATGTTCTGAACCAGTGTAAGAAAACGATTAAAGAAATATTTATAAAGTGGCATTCCTCCTTTTCGAGCACCTTTTCCAAGAATTCTTGATCCAAGAACAACAGGATAAAGTCCGTTTGCAATTATATAAGCAAAAGAGGGAATTAGCTTAGGTGTGTACTGGTAATCGGGATGAAGCATGATCACAATATCGGCATTCAGTTTTAATGCAGTATCATAACATGTCTTCTGATTACCTCCATAACCTTTGTTCTTTTCATGACAGATAACATGTTTGATACCTATACGGTTGGCAACTTCAATAGTATTATCTATGCTGGCATCATCAACCACAATGACATCATCTACAATATCAAAAGGAATTTCCATATATGTATCCTCAAGGGTTTTCCCTGCATTGTATGCTGGTAATACAACAATTATTCTTTTATTATTTAACATTTAAGAATGTATAACGGTGTAATAAATATTACAAATCTATAAAATTCATTTGATTTTATACTTCGGCTAAAGACAATGTAGCTAAAAAATCTTATTATTTTCCAGCCAAGGCTTTCAGTTTAAAGAAATAATCTTTATCGAGAGCATATCTAAGATCTCCCGCTGCACAATAATCTTTAAATGCCTGTTCATAATTTTTCAGTTCGTAATAAGCAGTAGAACGGTTAATGAACGTGGCAGCATCTTTCGGATTTTTCTGCAAAGCAATGGTATAATCAGCAATAGCCTGATCAGTCATTTTCAGGTTGAATTCAGCAAATCCACGCCATGAATAGGGTTCTGATTGTTTTGGATTTAATTGCAATGACCGGTCAAAATCTTTTATTGCTGTTTTGTAATCTTTTCGCTGAAAATAAACCAATCCTCGCCATAAATAAGCATTATCATTATCGGGCGTCATATCAATGCATTTAACAAAATCAATATATGCTTCATCAAATCTTCCAAGGTTGTATAATGCAATACCCCGCCACAAATATGACTTGGCATCATCCGCAACAATGCTGATGTAGCGGTTATAATCAGGTAAAGCAAGGTCAAATTTTTTTATCGTACTGTAACAATTAGCTCTGCCGATCCATGCATCCGTATTATCATTTTTGAATTTGAGCGCTTTTGTAAAATTCTCTATTGCAAGGGACAGATGCAAAGAATCAGACTTGCTATCACCATAAAAATTATAATAGAGCACTCCCCTGTTGCTGTATGCACGATGAAAAGTAGAATCAATTTCTATACACTTATTATAATCTGCCAGCGCTTTATCGTATTTTTTCAGGAAGTTAAAGTAAAGGTATCCCCTATTATTATATGCAAACGGGAGGTTGGGATATTTTTTTATTACATCAGTAAAAAGCACTTCTCCATCTTTCCATATCAGGATACGCTGAAAAGCAAGTACTGAAAAAATAATGACCCCTACAACTATGACAGCAGGATATAGCAGTTTCATAGATTTCGCAAATTTTGATTTATCTTCCTGTGAATATACGTAGCCCTTACCGATAATCATGAATAATCCGATATATGGAATGTAGGTATAACGCTCGGAAAGTATCGCTCCGCCAACAGGAAGTAATTGCAATACAAGTGAAATAGTGATTAGAAAGAAAAATGTTCCGAAAATAATATCCCTGCTAAATTTTTTTGAATAATAAACAAGAAATGCCACAACAAGAATAACAGCAGGCGCTATATAAAATATGGCTGGCAGATGCCCGTTGATCCTGTCAGGATAGGGGTACATTGCAGAAAGATCAATGGGGATGATCAGTTTAAACAAATACATCATGGTTGAATAACATGCAAGCATCGGCCTTTCAAACCATGTAAACAAGGGATTCAGATCCTGTATAGCGCCGGCAGATTTCTGAGAAAATATTGCAATGACCCCAAAAATAAGGGAAAGGATAAAAAACGGAATCTTTTCAACAATAAGTTTCCATTCCCATTTTCTCTTTATATAATAATCAATAAGCAGCAGTACCAAGGGCAATATAACAGCAGCAGATTTTGAAAAAAGTGATAACAAAAATGCGAACAATGAGAATAAATAATATTTTGTATTACTATTCTTTTTTGTCAGATAAAAATGATAGCAGATCATGGAACCCAGAAAGAAAAAGCTATACAGGACATCCTTTCTTTCAGAAACCCATGCAACTGACTCTACATGCATGGGATGTATGCCGAATAAAATGGCAGTTATTGCAGCAATCTCAATTTTCTTTGTAATTAATTTGACAAAAGTAAAAACGAGAAAAACATTGAACAGATGAAATATCAAGTTATTCAGGTGATACAGAAAAGGTGATTCACCAACAAAGTTATACTCAACAGCATAAAATAAAGTTGTAAGCGGATGGTAATTACCTTTATAAAAAACGGAAAATATACTTTTAATATTGTCAAGTGTAAGTTGATGAACAAGTTTATGTTCCATGATATAACCGCCATCATCCCAGTTCTTGATCCAGCCATTATTCAATGATAAAACATATACAATTGAAGTGATTATAATAGCGATTAGAATATAAATATTTTTTTTTCTTTTATTCTCTTTGGATTTTTCAATAACAGCAGGCTTCTGCTTATTTCCCTTTAGTACCTTATTGTTTGCTGCTTTAATTTTTTCTTTGCTCATTTTGGTATTGTGTTAAGAGTGATATGTCGAATAGATTGCTTCGGTCGTTCCTCCCTCGCAATGACGTCATTGCGAAACCGACGAAGGAGGTGAAGCAACTTAGCGAAGCGATATCATGAACACCTTTAAAATAAAATAATTTGTGAATAATCTCAAAACGATATATCAGGATTGACACGATAGTAGTTTACTTTTTTACAATTTACTCTTCGTTATAGCATCATAGATCACCTGTTGAATTTCGGTACGTATGCCCATTTCGGTAATTTTTTTATTATTTGCATCAGGATAAACCCTGTTCGATAAGAAAATATAAATAATATCTTCAGCAGGGTCCACCCAAAAGAAAGTACCTGTAAATCCTGAATGTCCACAGCTTAAGGAAGAAGCACTTTTACAACAGGGACCAGTATCCTTTGGATTTAATGCAGGTTTATCAAAACCTAATCCTCTTCTGTTTTTATTTTTAGGAAATTGACATTTTGTAAAATCTTCTATCGTCAGGGGGTTCAGATATCTTTTACCGGCATATTCGCCTTTTTGTAATATCATCTGTAAAAGTGTTGCAAGATCGTTTGCATTTGAAAATAATCCGGCATGTCCGCAAACACCTCCCATCATAGCTGCACCAGGATCGTTCACATCGCCCCAAAGTAATTGTTTCCGCCATTCAGTATCAATTTCTGTAGGAATAATCCTTGATAATTTGAATTTTTCATAAGGTCTGAATCCAGTATTACTCATACCTAATGAATTATAAAAATTCTTTTGTAAATATGATTCGAAACTTTGTTCGGATATTTTTTCAATGATTTTCATCATCAGGTAAAACCCAATATCGCTGTATAAATATTCCTTCTTCTTGTTTAGTGGGGAGTTGATGATTTTTTGAATAATTAATTCCGGATAATCTTTCCTGATATAAAGACTGTCAGCAACACGAAATGGGTATTTATTCGATTTTATTTTGCGGTAAATATTTGTATCAAGGCTACCATTTATAATAGTTTCTTTATAAAAAGGAATCCACGCTTTCAACTTTGCCTGATGAGCAAGGAGATCCCGTATCAAAATATGTTCTTTATTTGTGCCTTTCAGATATTGAAGATAATCGCCAAGATGCTTGTCAATATCAAGTTTCCCTTCATCAACCAATTTCATGATTGCCATCGTTGATGCCTCAACTTTAGTCACAGAAGCCATATCAAAAATATCAGACGTTGTCATTGGTATTTTATTATCATACGTATGATATCCAAAAGCCTTGTTGTAAAATACTTTTCCATCCTTTGCCACCAGAATTACACATCCGGGATAAGCTTTGTTTTTGATACCTTTTAAAGCAATTGTATCTATTTGTGAAAGATCTTTTTCACCAACATTAAGCTCTTGCGGATTCGTGTATTTCAATCTGAAAGGCTTCTCCGTTAAAATTCCCGTATTCACCGGAAATTCAGGAGAACCGGTTACAGGTAGTTTTCCTGCAGATGAAATCGCACCGAAAATAAGTTGAGCAGAGAGTTCCTCGGAAATGGGGTTATTCTGATAGGAAATGATCAATGCATCAATGTTTCCGGTGTTCTTAAACATCGATAATGCATAAGGATTAGCAAAAATATCGAGAATAATTTTGTTTTGTTTCTTCAGAGAATCAATAAAATCAATAGTTCGCCGAGTAATCCCGAAATTCAGATTCGCAAGATTGGTTGTATTGTGAATTCCTACTATTACATAACTATAATTTTTTAAAATTTTCAATATAGAATCAGCTTCCGTCTTTTTATAATATTTACTTAAATTGTATTGATCAACCGGAGCGTAGCAGGAAAGCATTTTCTGGAATTGTTTTGTGATTGTATTGCCTATTGAAAGCGAAGCAAGGCATAATGTATCCAATCGTTTAAAAGGAAGAATGTTATTCGCGTTTTTTACCAATGTAATGGCATTTTCGTATAAAACATACTGCAAATATTCGGTTTCACCGGAATTCAGATCCTCATAAAGTCCTTTAACTTCAACCGGTTTATACTGCTGAAGACCTGCCAGTTGTTTGTAGTGAAGAATTTTTTTACATCGATTATCAATTTCATCCTGTGAAATTAAAGAACTATCAACTGCTTTTTTTATCTTGTTAATTGCTTCAGGCAAATCTTGTGGAAGAAGCAGCATGTCGATACCTGCCAGCAATGCATCCAGTTCAACCAACCCTCCTTTTTGTGTTTTGCTCACACCTTTCATATCAAGGGCATCACTGATTACGAGCCCTTTAAAACCTAATTGATTTTTTAACATTCCGGTCACAATTACTTTTGAAAGGCTGGAAATGCTTTTCTTTGCTGAATCAAGTGATGGGACATTCAAATGAGCCACCATTACTGAGCTGACATCATTTTCGATCAATTTTTTAAATGGAAACAGGTCAAGTGTATCAATCATTTCACGCGAATGGTGAATTACAGGAAGTTCCAAATGAGAATCGATATCCGTATCGCCATGTCCCGGGAAATGTTTGGCACAGGTAAGTAATCCGTTTTTCTGCATCCCCAGCATATATGCAAGACCTTTCTCTGCAACATTATTCTTATTTTCGCCGAATGACCGGCTGTTGATCACCGGGTTTTTAGGATTGCTGTTCACATCCACTACCGGAGCGAAATTCATTTGAATACCTAATCGCTTGCATTCACGGGCTATTTCAGCGCCCATCCTGTAAATCAGGCTGTCGTTCTGAATAGCGCCAAGAGTTATCTGTCGCGGAAAGGACGGAGTACTGTCAAGCCGCATTGCCAGTCCCCACTCACCATCAATAGCCACGAGCAAAGGAACGTCGGCATCTTGCTGTAAGCGGTTAACCAGGTTGGCTTGCCTTACGGGCCCTCCCTTAAAAAAGGCGACACCGCCTACTTTATATTTACATACCTCCTGGGTTATATCATCAAAATATTTTTCATCGCCTGTTGTAGAAACTTTTATCATAAAAAGCTGTGCAATCCGCTCATAAGGGGTCATAGTTTTAAATACCGAATCTACCCATGATGTATCAGATGCAATGCCACTAAGGTTTTGTGCAATCGCGGCGTTTAAAGGCAAAATAAAAATTGCAAAAAATGCTACAAGAAATCTCATTAAGTAAGACGTTAAAATTGATTGCTAAAATATTCAATATTTTTCTCTTTACGCAATTATAATATTTACCTTAAATTTCCTTTTTATATTTTAGCATATTTCCATTTTCCGGATCGGAGAAAAATAAATGAGAGTGTCCCGATAATCATGAAATACATACACTCTACCAACCAAACATATTGAACGGGTGTTTTAAAAACGATAGCAAGAATATAGGCAGTGATTAGGTAAACTGATATTGCAAAAATTTCAAAGATAAAAGTCACTTTCGTATTTCCGGTTCCTGAAACACCCATAAACATTACATGTGCTACAGAAAAAAAGATTAACGCAATCGAAATTACATAAAGTACTTTCACTGAATCAGCAATCAGACTTGCATCGTCAGTGTATATAGATATTATATATCCTGGTGCAATTATATTCAACAGAATAACAAAGAGGGTAAATAAAAAACTAATTATGGAAATCTTTTTTATAAGCGGAATAACATTATCAAAAGAACCCTGCCCGATGGTATTACTAACAAGTGTATTGCAGGCAGAACACAAGCCCCATATCGGGATCATCAGCAGCATGTATATACTGCGACAGATATTGGAAACAGCCAGAGCATGCTGACCAAGGTGTTCGATGATCATAAAAAAAATAAACCACCCGGAAAACGACATGAAATTTTGCATCATTAACGGGATAGAGAGCTTGAGCATCCTTTTCATTAATGTTGAATTAAAGGATGAGAATTTGAAAAGTCGGAATTTTTGAATGTCCTCAAAATAATATGTTCTGGTAAAAAAATAAATAGCTGTTACAAGTTCTGCAATGGACGAAGCTAATGCAGCGCCTCCAATACCCATTTCGGGGAAACCACCATTTCCAAAGATCAAAAAATAATCAAGGACGGCATTTGTTACAGCCGTGATAATAGTACTGTATGTAAGTATCCGTGTTTTAACCACACCTACATAAAAAGATGTAAAAACGATATTGATGAATGCAAAGAAAATCCCCCAGGAACGAAACCTGAGGAACTCCAAAGTGCCAAAATAAATTTCTTTCGACTTAATAAAGAACTTTAAAAGATCAGGTGCAAGGAAAAAAATTACAAGAAAGAGAATTAAAGCAAGAACTAATAAAAAATAAAAAGTATGATCAACGATCCTGCCGATATGAGAATATTTTTTTTCGCCATTTCTTCTTCCGATAAGGATTTGGATTCCTGAGCCAAAGCCTATCCCCAGCATCACCACTGCAAGATAAAACAAGCCTCCAAGCGCTCCTGCTCCAAGCGCCACCTCTCCCACTCTACCAAGAAATGCAGTGTCTATTGCAACCATTATATTTTGTGCAATAAGACCTACAATAATAGGAAGGGAAACTTTCCAGATATATTTATATGAAATATCGGATTTCAAAATGAAAGATGTGTTAATTTACTCAACAAATAATACAAGTCCCTTAAGATATTCACCTTCCGGATGGAAAGCATTTACAGGATGATCGGCAGGTTGCGAAAGTTGGTGAATGATCTTTACTTTTCTACCTGATAGTATTGCTGCTGAAACAACGGTTGAGAAAAAAAGATGCTTATCAATTACCTGTGAACAGGAGAATGTAAAGATAAAACCTCCTTTTTTCACCTGTTTTATTGCCTCTAAATTAATTCTTTTATATCCCTGCAGAGCGTTGTACTTTGCGCTTTGATGCTTGGCAAAGGCAGGCGGGTCAAGGATTATCAAATCATATTTCCCATCTATGTCTTTTAAAAAATCAATGGCATCAAGCTGAAATGATTTGTGTTTTTGTGGATCAATATGGTTTATTTCTATATTTTTTTCTGTCAGATCAAGCGCTTTTTTCGAACTATCCACTGAATGAACCTCTGTTGCACCGGCTTTTAGCGCATAAATAGAAAATCCACCAGTGTAACTGAAAGTATTCAGAACTATTTTGTCTTTTGCATACTTCTCTATAAGTTTGCGGTTTTCACGCTGATCAATAAAAAAGCCTGTTTTTTGTCCTTTTTCCCAATCTACTAAAAATTTATTTCCATACTCGGAAATCTCATTTAACCCTTGCTTTCCAAATAAATACCCATCAACAGCTTCTATCTTTGACGATTTCGGAAGAGTTTCGCTGCTTTTATAATAAATAGCCTGCAACCTCTCTCCATATATTTCTTTAAGTACACCGGCTAATTGCTCCCTGATTAAATGCATTCCTACCGAATGTGCCTGCATAACGAGAGTACCATTATAATAATCGATGATCAATCCGGGCAAACCGTCACCCTCGGCATGTGCCAGGCGATAAACATTGGTTTCGGGATTATCAATAAGTCCGATTTTCTTTCTGTATTCATAAGCTGCCTGAAGTTTTGATTTCCAGAATTCAAAATCAGGTTTAATTTTTTCAAAAGAAAAAACACGAACAGTAATTGAACTATCCTGGTAATGACCTATTCCCAGAAACTCTTCACGATTGGAATAAACTTCCACATTATCGCCATCCTGTGGTTCTCCATGAATTTTTTTTATTGCACCGGAAAATATCCATGGATGAAAACGTTTCACTGCTTCGTCTTTTCCTGACTTTAATATCACCTGAGGAAAATCATTCATAACTTAACAAATTGGATGGCAAATTTAGCAATAAATAGAACACTGATGACACGGATGTTTATGATTTGCACTGATAAAATCTGTGTTAATCTGTTTAATCCGCGTTATCCGTGTTCCATTTTTTATTTTCTGTGCAATTTGACATGTACTCCATTTATAAGGATTTTGTACATTTGACAACGAGTAACAAATAATTATAAGCGAATAGAAACAGACGTGCAGCGGTACGTAAGTTATGGCCAATATAATATAAACCGATGTGATACGTTATCAATCTATGAATATTAAAATTTAGTTAATGCCAGCTTTTAAATCCTCTATTTGTGTTTTTTTCTTATTATTTTCAGCGTATTGTTTCTCACAAGATAAATTGAGTGATTCACAGGATAAAAAATTATTTAAACATAACTTTTTTTTGGCTACCGGATTAAATTATAATTTCATTTTTGGTGAAAAGTATCACCCGTTAGACACAAACATTTATCTTATAAAAAAGTCTGCACCCAATGGACAACATGGAGCACGTATGGGTTATACAGATAAGTGTGTTTTTAGTTATCAAGCAGGAATTTTATATAATTATTGGTTTACCAATTCAATTTATATTGAGACAGGGTTGTCATATTTTTTGAAGAGACATCAAAGAATCGAAGACGACGATACTACATTAAGGAATATTGTTAATGCCCTCAACATTGCATATTCATGGCCTCTTGACACATTAAAAGAAGAAAATTATTATTCTAACAACATTGAAGTTCCTTTATGTATTGCATATTCAAAAAAAAGATTTTCCGGATTAATTGGAACAAAAATTACATTATTATATCGCGACAAATCAATATATAAATATGTTCAAAAATCGGAAATTGAAAGGAATAGCACTTCATTTATATGGGATAAAGATTTCAATTTTTTTTATCCTACTTTAAAAATAAAATATTTAGTCAATTATAAAAAAATACCTTTATCAATATATTTAGCAGCAGATAAAGATGTCAACAAACATTGGGATTTTCAAGCGGGATTAGAAATAAAATTTTATACATTAGAATGATTTATACTGTCCATAACTCGTATAAGAAGCCCGGGATATTTTATTGCCACGGTTAATCACGAAAATGATTGAAGTAAATGAAAAGTGAAATTATGGATTCTAAAAGTGAAATAATTCTATATCAAAGTGCAAGCGGAAATATAAAGATTGATGTTACGCTACAGGATGAAACGGTTTGGCTCTCGCAGGAACAAATGGCAATACTGTTTGGAAAAGCCAGAACTACCAACACCGAACACATTCAAAATGTTTTCAAGGAAGGTGAGTTAGATGAAAAAGTGGCATGTCGGAATTTCCGACATACCACTCGATATGCTGCAATCAAATAGGAAAAAGTAAATCCATGAGCTTCACCGAAGAAAAATTTGAACTATGAACACAGGCGAAATTATCATATACCAAAACAAAGAAGGCAACATTAAAATAGATGTTCGCATTGGGGAAGAAACCGTTTGGTTAACTCAGGAACAGATGGCAACCCTTTTTGGAAAGGCAAAGTCAACCATAAACGAGCATATAAAGAATGTTTATGAAGAAAATGAGTTGCAGGAAGCCGACACCATGAAGAAATTCGGAATTTCCGAATTTCAGCAGAAAGCACATAATTACTACAATCTTGATGTCATTATATCGGTTGGCTATCGCGTAAAATCGGTTCAGGGAACACAATTCCGTATATGGGCCACTCAACGGCTCAAAGAATACATTGTTAAAGGCTTTGCCCTGAACGATGAGCGCTTTAAAACAGGCAATTCCATGAATTATTTTAACGAATTGCAGGAACGTATTCGTGAAATACGATTGTCTGAAAAGTTCTTCTATCAAAAAATTAAAGATATATACGCAACCAGTATAGACTATAACCCATCATCGGAAGAGACATTAAAATTTTTCAAAATCGTTCAGAATAAATTATTATGGGCTATAAGCAAACAAACCGCCGCCGAATTAATTGCACGCAGGGCGAATGCAGAGCTGCCATTAATAGGTATGCAGTCTTATGATAAACCATATTCAGGTAAAATTAAAAAATCAGAAGTAAGCATTGCTAAAAACTATTTGAATGAAAAAGAAATGAAAGCATTAGGTTTGTTGGTGGAACAATACCTTGCATTTGCAGAAGCACAGGCACAACAGCAAAAACCAATGTATATGAAGGATTGGATTAAAAAGCTGAATGATATTTTGTTGGTGAATGAACGCGAAATTTTAGAACATGCAGGTACTATCAGTCACCAGATGGCAGTTGAAATAGCAGAAAAAGAGTTTGATAAGTATCAGGAACAGAAGCAAATGAAAGAGAGAGAAGCCAGTATGAAGGAACTTGAAGCTGATTTATTAAAGTTAAGTAAAATAAAAAAACGCAGATGAGCTAATTATCTCCTTTCAAATAGATACTCCGAATCTATACGGTAGCAATGCATCCTCTTTCGCATACTCCACCCCTACCCTCGCACCAACAATGATATCGTTAGGATAGACTATTAATCCTGTATTCTCAAGCCATATTTTATTTCCGAGAAGAGATTCTCCGCTTTGTGAAAAATGAATACCCAGCAATTTTGAAACATTCCCGGGTCCAATGCCAGATTTATCCTGCATCTTTTTTTTGTTCACCCTTTGTAACATAACGTCAATG
>JBBAAT010000030.1:0-14840 GCA_041658145.1 Bacteroidales bacterium
AAGGAGAAGCGTGTCGAAGTCGACCATACATAGTCACTCTTCGACACGGACTCCATCCCACAAACCTTTGCTGTGTCCGGCTCTGAGTGACTCTATAAATAATAATAAATAAAAAAATGCGTAACATCACATATAATTGAGAAAATAGTTTAAGGGGAACAAATTTAAAAAATAATATTCGCATAAAGCCTTTTTTTTTGAAGAACACCATTATTTTTGCAATAAAAGAAGGTTACTACACAGTCGATGAAAAATAAATGGAACGCAGATGACGCAGAAAATTATGATGAACACAGATAAAATAAAATCTTATTTAGTCATAAATTTTATGATGAACAAGATAAAAATCATATTTAATCATAAGCAATCTGTGTCATCAGCGTTCTATTCCATTGCCTGAGTGGTTACAAAAGAAAAAGAGCCATGCGAAAATTAAAATTGTCGGAATTAAACAGGATCGGTGTGGATGAATTCAAGCATTCTCCTAAAACACCTATTGTCATTGTGCTTGATAATGTCAGAAGCCTTCATAATATTGGTTCTGTTTTCCGGACAGCAGATGCTTTCCGGCTCGAATTGGTCTGTTTATGTGGTATTACCGGAACCCCTCCCAATAAAGAAATACATAAAACCGCCCTGGGCGCCACAGAATCGGTGAACTGGAAATATTTTGACAAAACAAAAGATGCTGTCAGTTTTTTGAAAGAAAATAATTATTTGGTATTTGCCGTAGAACAAGCTGAAGGAAGCGTCAGCCTGAATAAATTTGTTATTCCTTCGGGCGGGAAAATAGCATTGGTTTTCGGAAATGAAGTGAATGGAGTAGAAGAAGAAGTGATGAACCAGATTGATGGTTGTATTGAAATCCCACAGTTTGGCACAAAACATTCTTTAAATATCGCAGTAAGTGTGGGTATAGTGGTATGGGAGTTATTTAAAAGATGGCGTGAAAGATAAAGTTTCCGTATAAAGTAAATAAAAAAACCCCGGAAAATTTCCAGGGTTTTTTATTTGCCGTCAGATTCGTTTACTTCTTGATTATAAAGTCAACTCTTCTGTTCACGCTGAGAATATCATTTGATAATGGATCTTCGATACCTTTACCTACAACAATTAATCTTGACGGATCTATACCGAATGATTTAAGAAGGTTGAAAACAGCCTGAGCTCTTTTTTTACTTAAAATTTCATTATATAATTTTCCGCCGGTTTTGTCAGCATGTCCAACAAGATCAAACTTTAAATTCGGATTTTCTCTCAGCATTTTAACCGCTACTGCAATTTTTTCATAGTTTACTTCATCGATGTAAGAACTGTTAACTCTGAAGAAGACAGCGAACTGTGGGGTTGCTTCACCAGAAATTGATGATGATGATTGTGTAGGAATAGCTTTGCCATTGACGTCAACAAAGGATCCTTTTGGTGTATTTGGTTCAAGGTCTTTGCTGTTCGGAACGCCATCACCATCATCGTCTGCTTCTTTCGGAGGATTATTCAGGATAGCAACATCTTTTTGAAGCGCACCAACTTTACTGTCAATATCATTAAGTTTATTGCTCAAAGAATCGATTTTCTTGCTAATAGCTGCAAAACGTGGAGTAAGTTCGTCAGATTCCATTTCCTTCGGGTTCACCCATTCGAGTGATTTTTCATTTTTACCGATCCTATACGTAATGGTTATAGCAGTATAGCCATATTTGTCTTTTGCAGTATTTGTTCTTACACGCGCATCGAGTTTGTCAGTATTAATATTGTTTAAGATACATTCCACACCCAAGTCAAATTTTGGGAAAAGCTTGTATTTTAAACCTAGTCCAAGAGGGATAGCTAATTCTGTAGTTTGCTTTTTTTCCTGTCCGTAATTACCACAGCCATAACTCATAATTTCTGCATCTGTGGATATTTTCTTTTCTACCGTTTTAAAGTCCAAATATTCCAGCCCTGCAATACCATAAAATGAGATGGAACGATTTTTACAATTGGGGAAAAACAGATTTGTAAAGTTAACTATACCATTTATGCCATATTTCAAAACATCAGCTGTAAAATAAGCATCAACACCTTTTTTTACACCACCGAGTTTACCTTTTTGAAACTCTCCCTGTACACCAAAAATTGGAGAAATCTGTTTGCTAACTGCAATGCCAAATCCCATTTTTCTTTCAGAAATATCCGTGGTAAAAGTGTACCAGTCTTTTCCGTTTTGTTTTGAGATCGGGTAAAAATCAAACTGCCTCAAATCACCATAAAACAGCATAGAACCGCCGCTTAGTGTAACAGACCATGTGTTGTATTTAACCTTGCCTGTTCCGTTGTCTGTTTGAGCGTATGAAACTGCATTTAATGCAACCACTAACAAACAGATAATAGTAAATGTTCTTAAAGTTTTCATTATTTTAAGTTTTAATTGGTTTTTGGGTTTAACAATGCAAAAATAATAATAATATTAAACAAACAAACAAAAATAATTGTTTTTTTTAGGTTTAACTGTGCAAAAATTAAAAAAAATCGTAATTCCGGGTTTTTATATATTAGCTTATTCTTTCACAATAAAAAAATCAACTCTTCTGTTTATTGCATCATCAGTTGATGATAAAGGATCTGTTTTACCGACAGGCGTTTTGATTATCCTGCTTATGTCAATACTATACGATTTAATTAAAACATCAACTATTGCCTGTATTCTTTTTCCGCTTAATGTTTTATTATACTCAACACTACCTGTTTTATCAGCATGACCTACTATTTGTAATTTTATGTTTGGATCTGTTTTTAACTTTTTAACGGCTTCTACTATTTTAATATGATGTTCGGGCTTGATTTCGGCGCTATTGAAATCAAAATAAATTGAGAATAATATTTCGGATTTTGAGATAACTGTATCAACTACAGTTTTTATTTTTACTATCGTATCTGTAACTTTAACTACTTTGGGTTCAGGTAAGCTTCTCCCCCTGGCATCAACCAAATTCCCTTTTGGGGTGTTAGGTTCTAAATCTTTAATGTTAGGTACGCCATCGCCATCATCATCAGCTTCATCAGCTTTTAACTTCTTTGCAGCAACAGCAGCCAAGCTATCTGTTTTTCTAATTTGATCATTTATTTCGGCTAATTTTTTTGCTAATGAATCGATTTTTTGTTTTTCTGCTTTACCTGAAAAATCTTCTGCTTCACGTTTTTCTTTTGTACTAATCCATTGCATTGTTCTTTCATTATTACCAAAGTAATATGTGAAATTTATAGCGGTATATCCAAATCTGTCTTGCGCTGTACCTTGTTTTTTATAACAATCTAAATCATCGGCATTAATATTTCTCATAGTTGTTTCAATGCCTAAGGAAATATTTTCATTTATCTTATATTTAGCTACTAAGCCTATAGGAAAAACCGTAGAGCTAACTAAATCTGTATTTTTAGAATAATCAGGCGCGGGTCCATAACCTACAGGATGAATTTCAGGAGTATCAATAACTTTATCAGTAGTCATATCTTTCGGTATACTTCTATATTGCATGATGCCCACACCTGCCAAAGCACAAACATCTATTTTTTTATTTTTTAAATTCACAAAAAATAAATCAGTAAGGCTGACTGTGGCATTTAAAGTATAATCATAAATATCAGCATTAAAATACTCCTTCATGTTTCTCTTTATTCCTGCGACTTTTCCTAATAAAGCCTGTACGTTAGCTCCAAAAATAGGACTAAATTGTTTGCTTATTGAAATACCACCGCCAAACTTAAGTTCATTAGGCTTTCCGCTAATTACAGGATAAAAATCGTATTGTGATATTTCTCCATAAAACTTAGTCAAACCAAAACTGGGACTAACAGACCATGTATTATATTTGATCTTGTTTGTTTGACTGTCTGTTTGACCGTATGAAACTGCATTTAACGCAACTGCAAATAAACAAATAATTAAGAGCGCTCTTAATTTTTTCATTTTTTTAAGTTTTAATTGGTTTTTGGATTTAACAATGCAAAAGTAATAAAAAAAACAAAAATTTTTTTATATATAATAAATTTTCGTTAAGATTAAAATTCAATACGTTTGTGGTTGCGTATGTTGTTCTATAACAAATCGTTACATATTATTTAAAAACATATTAGGTTAATAAAATTTTGTTTTTTATTTTTGCAACTTAAAAATTGTATTGAATCAATCAAATAATAATAATTTAGAAAACCATGAAAAATATCAGTTTTAAGATTGTTGCTGTAATCGTTATTGCAGCTGCTGTTTTATCAGGTTGCGGCCTGAAGAAAATGATAAAAAAATATGAAACAGTTAAGTATGAGGTTACGCCTGCCGTACTTGAAACGCATGGCGGAAAAATTTCAGTTACCGTGAAAGGAAATATTCCTGAAAAATATTTCCACAAGAGAGCTACTGTTGGGTTTGCTCCTGTTTTAAAATATGCCAATGGTACAACTTCGTTGAAATCTATTACATTACAAGGCGAGAAGGTTAAAGGGGCGGGGACTGCAATAAAGAAAAAGTCGGGGGGGGCTTTCACATATACCGATGTTATCGGATACAATCCTGACATGAACAAGTCAGAATTAGTTGTGAATGCAAAAGCTTCATTAAAGAAAAAAAGCGTTGAACTTGGCGAAAGGAAACTTGCTGATGGCGTCATTTACACTTCTGAAAGAATTGAAAAAGAAGGAGACACTTATCTTGCAGAACATGGATATGAAAAAGAAACCATTATTACAAAAAGCGGTGAAATTTATTTTGCTAAAGCAATGCACGATCTGAACCTGAAAACGCTTCCACTAAATAAAAACAGGGATAATGCTCAGAAATTAAAAGGTTTTGTTGATTTTCTGAAAAAAGAATGGAAAATAAAGAATATTGATATCACCGCATGGGCATCTCCGGAAGGCGAAGAAACATTCAACAAGGGACTAACTGACAAACGTTCCAAAACTGCTGATAAATATATTAAAGATCAGATCAAAGACGTTGCTAGAAACAAAGCAAAAGCCAACAAACAAAAGGTTAATGAAAAGAAACTTGATGCAGATATGCCTGTTGCTTCGCTTTTGGCAAGAGGAGAAGACTGGGATGGTTTTATAAAAGCTATGGGAAGTTCAAACATCAAAGAAAAGAACACTATTTTGAATGTTGTGAATTCACAGACAGATCTGCTAAAGAAAGAAAAAGAAATAAACAACATGACGGTTATCTATCCCGAAATTGAAGACATTATTCTTCCTCCACTCAGAAGATCTCTAATTACGATCAATTATTTTGAACCTAAGAAATCAGACCAACAGATTGCCATGCTTGCAACCACAATGCCTGATTCTCTTAAAAAAGAAGAACTGCTTTATGCCGCCACATTAACAGAAAATCTCAATACAAAGCTGCAAATCTATGATGTTGCAACAAAAGTATATCCCGGTGAATGGAAGGGTTACAATAATGCAGGCTATGTTTGCCTGAAACTCGGAAAAATTGAAGAAGCAGCTTCTTATCTTGATAAGGCCAGCAAGTTAATGCCTAATAATGGCATTATAATAAATAACCTTGGTGTTGTTGCTTTATGGAAGAAAGAATATGATAATGCAAAATCATTTTTTGAAACAGCCCAGGGTTTGGGTATAAATGAAGGATTTAATATGGGCCCCATTTTCATTAAAAAAGGTGATTATGCAGGCGCCATTTCTTCTTATGGAACAAAAACGTGTACTCATAACATAGCATTGGCACAATTACTTTCAGGAAATTCATCTGCTGCCGCTGCCACTTTGGAATGTGCCGATCCTAAATCATCGGCTGTTTACTATTTGATGGCAATTGTTGGAGCTCGTACAAGCAATACATCGTTGATATATGAAAACCTGCCGAAAGCTATCGCTGCAGATGCTTCATACAGAGATCAGGCAAAAGACGACAGGGAATTTTTAAAATACAATACCGGCTCTGAATTTCTGAACGCAATTAAGTAATTAGGAATATATACTAAAACGGTCATAAATTGTCATTCGCTTCGCTGTCATTCGGTTGTCAAACAATTGTATGACTATTGAATGACCACTGAATGACATTCTGCATCAGACAGGCAAATCTGCCAAGATTCCTTATTAAAACAGGTAAAAATACTTGCACAAATCAGGCATTAATGCTCTTTAACAGCGCGTTTCCCGTGTGTAATTTTGTTATGTTAAAAGTTGAAATCCGTTTTGTATTAAAAAAAAATATAAATTTGAGTATTCATTTAAAAACTATCCACCATGAAAAAGCTAGTACTATTTTTCGCAGCAATCCTGAACATTCTTTCTGTCCAGGCACAGATCACCGTTACCAATGCAGATATGCCCCAGCCCGGAACCGCTGATATTGTGGCATACGATACTCTGACCAATGTAAACATCGGCACTGCCAGCGCTACAGCGCAGACATGGGACTTCTCCAATCTGCTTATAAATTATAAAAAATTGGCAATTTATTCGCCTACGGCTCCTTATCAGCAAAATGCTGCTGATTTCCCTGGTTCCAATATATACACATGGGGACCATCTGTTCTTTTCAGTGGTTTTTATGGTGGTGCGCCACTTGATGCAAACAGTTGGGGCTATATGTACTGGAAGAATGATATTACAGGGTTCCATATAGTTGGATTCAGAGGTTATTGCGGAATCAATTATGGTTATATGAATGTACTCGAGGCCCCGCAAGAACTGCTGATGGGTACTCCTGCTAACTATGGCAGTCTGTTTCCTGATTCGGCAAGGTGGACACTAAAATATAACAAAAATCCAGTTGATTATGACACGAGCTATATCAGTGTCAGAAAAAAAACTCTTACTTGTGATGCTTTTGGTTCGATGACAACACCCTTTGGCACATTTGACGTACTAAGAGTACATGAATATGTAATCGAATTAGATACAATTTCTTTTTCACTTGGATCAAATACCTATTACTCATTTCTGCTTAAATCTGACACTTTAAATAACTATATGTTTTGGGCAAACGGATTGAATTACCCGCTTGCCATTGTTCATGCCGATAAGAATAATAATGTAAAAGATGTTGAATTTCTTGTTGATACTGTTCCGTGTTATTCTATTACAGGCAATGTATTTAAAACAAACGGAATTACGAAGGTGCAATCCGGCGCTGCAAGCCTGATCCTTAAAGATAGCTGGAACCATTTATTTGATGTAATCGAAACCGTTAATATTGACAACAACGGAAATTATCAATTTGCAAATGTTGCCGGAGGAAATTTCTTTGTTCTGGCAGATCCTGATCCTGTTCAGTATCCTTATTTACTACCAACATATTTCGGCGATACTACTTATTGGGAAAATGCAACTCCTCTCTGGATGACCAAGGATACAAATTTAACAATCAACTGCCGTAACGATTCGGCGCTTGCAGTTCTCACCGGACCCGGCAGTATCAGCGGTATAGTATGGGCGGATACAACAACAGTTTTCAAATCGGGCCCGGTGAATTCGGCTCCTGCCCGTGGAGTTAAAGTTACGCTCGAACAAAATCCTGGTGGCGCCTGTCGTATCTCACGTACCGATCAGGATGGTGTATTTTCTTTCAACAACCTCCCTGTGGCAAGTTATACCATAAAAGTTGATATTCCCGGACTGGTAATGGATTCTACATATTTTATTACACTTAGTGCAAAGTCGCTTGATTATCAAAATCTGGATTTTATATACGACACTATTTCCATTGATATTTATTACAACGCCAGCATATATGATCATAACCTGAATTCGCAATACGAAGTAAATGTTTATCCCAACCCGTTTGCTGACAATGCTACAATTCATGTCAGCAATCCGAACAACGAAAACAGGTTGCTAACGTTCAAAGTTTATGATTTGGTTGGACGTGTTGTGAAAGAGATCAGTGCTGAAAATACAGAAAACATCAGCTTCACCAGCAAAGGCATGACAAAAGGATTATATATCTATGAACTTTATATGAATCGTGAGATCATCAGTTCGGGAAAGATAGTGGTGAATTAAAATTCAAACTTTACAAGATAAAAAGCCCTTTCAGTTCAAAGGGCTTTTTTATTTTCTTTTATTCCGCTAACGATAAAATTCCTTGTATACTGTAAACGGCATAATCCCGCACATGCGGGACATTTTATAAGAGGTATAAAGGTATAAGGTAGTAACTACACAGCCGATGAATAAATAAATAGAACGCTGATGACGCTGATGATTATGATGACCACAGATAAAATAAAATCTTATTTAATCATAAATTTTATGATGAACAAGATAAAAATCATATTTAATCTTAAGCAATCTGCGTTATCAGCGTTCTATTCCATTGCCTGAGTAGTTACATAAGGTATAGGGAGTTTTAAAGCTATAATTTTCAATTATTTTATTTCCTTATACCATATTTCCATATACCCTATAACTTATTTAACAAATGTACAAATTCCTGCCTGCCGCCTGCCTGCCGGTAGGCAGGGTAGGCAAGGTATCCCGTTTCGAGTATAAATGCAAACCGGGTATTTATACCTGAATGAAATGGGGTAAATATACTCTTGAATGGACTGTGTTTGCGGAAGTAATTTTGTATTGTAAGTTTAAAATATTAATTAACCTAAAAAAAATACGTCATGAAAACAAAAAAAATCATCATGGGATTTATTGCTGTAGCAGCAATTGGAATTATTTTTAATTCCTGTAAAAAAGAAAACACTAATCCAAAGCCACCATCTGATCCGCAAGCTTCAATGAAATCAGCCGGCGACAACGCAACGGCAGAAAGTGTTTTCGGAGGTATCTTCAAACAGGCTGACAAAGCAGCCCGTAATACTAATAAACTGAAAGACCTGAACACAGGCTGTCCAACTATTACTGTAAATCCTATTACATCCTTTCCGATGACCATTACAATTGACTTTGGCAGTAGTTGCACCTGTGATGATGGTAAAATCAGGAGCGGAAAAATCATTGCAGTGCTTTCTGCACCGTATATTGATTCTGCCAGTGTGCTGACCATTACCCTTGACAGCTATCATGAAATAATTAATGGAACGGATTACTCCGTTCAGGGAACGGAAACCATTACAAATATAGGCCATAATCAGGCGGGACATCGTGTATTCGATGTTTTGGTTACAAACGGGGTTATAAGTTCTGTAAATGGTTCCATCTACTGGAGTTCACACCGTCAGAATGAATGGATACAGGGCGATAACACATGGTTCAATGTATTTGATGATATCTACCTGGTAACAGGAAGTGCTGACGGCACTAATTCCGGCGGAGAAACTTTTGAAATAAATATTACTTCTCCTCTCAGGGTGGAGATTGGCTGCGGCTATATTGTAAGCGGCACGCTGGAAGTGATAACCCAAGCTAACCCTCCCATTATTGTTGACTACGGAACAGGCGATTGCGACAACATTGCCACGGCTACCTGCAATGGCTACACTGTTATAATCTATATGTAAAGCGGTTTGTGAATGTTTACGAAAGACGCCCTGAATTTTCGGGGCGTTTTTTATTTGTTATACTTTAAATGGTTATATTGTTATACATAAAACGGAATAAAACCATACATTTTTTTAAGTCCCAAATTCCATCCCGATTTTATCGGGACAAAAGGGACTTGTAGCGTAGGTCTTGGTTCTTGAAGCTTGGGACTTGGAGTTTGGGGCTTTTAAAGAATGTACAAACCTGCCTGTCGGCAGACAGGTTTACCCCGTGCAAAGTATAAAATTTTGGATTGTGACTGAAAAACTGTAATGCTAAAGTTTATTTTATAACCACTATTTTATTTGCTTTGATCAGTTTATCCCCGCTGTAAACACGATATGTGTAAATGCCATTAGTTAACTCAGAAATATCAAGCGTTTCGATATTTTTTCTTCCGCGATAAATGTGTTGTTTTAGCTTATTTCCGGCTATATTATATATTTCCATTATTACATCTTTATCGTTGTTTGTTGAATATTCTATTTGTACAAAGGTTTTGCAGGGGTTGGGAGTAAGGTTAAAGTAAACGCTGTCTGTTTTTGTTATATTATTTTTATTTAAAGGTGTTACAACCGGAGGTGGTGGGTTATACTGTGGTGATAATATTTTTTGACCGCTACCACTGCAATTTATTTCATCAATATATGCATGAAAATTACATCCTGCTTTTGCATGGAAACCCGGCTTGATCACAATTTTATTTGAAGCAGTCATATTGCAGCTTACGTTTTGCTCAATAATAAATTCGGGGTTGGTTATTACAGGATCGGCAAAGGAACTGTTTACATTAACCGGATCAAACGGATTGGTGAGCGAAGCATCAACAATAAGGTCATTTTTTGAATAAAAATCCTGGTCATATACAACATCCCTGTTCCTTAAAGTTAAATCGGGACATTCTTTTTCCCACTGCGCTTTCACAACTTCCGACAAACCATAATAATTTACCTGCAAAGGATAATAGAAAAATCGATCGTATTCAACATCACTTACATCAGTTATGGTATTTAATGTATTTCTGTAAAGATCCATAAGAATGTTATACACATTAGGTTCATTACCGGCAAGTTCATCATATTTATAAAGAGGCATCCATCCAAATGCACTGTATTTTGTACATTCTTGTGGTGTTGCGTTTGCTGCATAATCTTTACACTTCTGTTTTTGATCAAGGTGAATATTATCATTCCCTTGCACAGATGACCAATATTTACCGATGCCATTTTCAGTATAATAAACATGCTTGGTAAAAGCATTCCTGAACTTTACCATTTGTGACGCATCAATCGGACTATACTGGGAATAATAATCAGTTAAGGTTAAGGGTAATGTTAAAGTATAAACTGCATGTGTAATATCTTCCATGTCATCATAAAGATCAGTACATTGCATTCTATGTGCCCAACAATCCCAATTGGCTCTTGATGTCCTCCATCCATTATCAAACCAGTAATACGAACTGGCATCATCATTATTCATTAAGGGATAAATAATCGTATCACAATTATCATAATCATAACCATTGCAACTTCCGCCATTATTATGTATTTTTAAAGGATAATTTTTAAATAAATCCACCACTGTTATAGCTTTATCTATATAACTTTGCCCGGTAGGCTGGTCGCCGTCGTTTGCTATCAGTATACCCATAAGCGTCAGGGCTGCGGCAAAGGTTGCCTGCATATTTATACACATCGAACTTTGATTATAATTAAGAAAGCCCATTTTGTTTTCCCCATCGTTATCCCATTCAATAGCATGATAGCCCCAATAATAAGGGATGATAAAATCGAAGGTTTCAAGTATTCTATCCTGCAACCATTCGGCAAAATCACCATAGGTAGTAAAAGTTACTGAAAATGGATTGTCAATAAGGTTCTGTGGTATTAAAGTGTAGTATAAATCATTATCATGTTTTACCAGGTAAACAAACTCAGACAAGCCCCATAAAGCACGACCATTTTTATGCATTATGTTAGCTTGTGATTCGCCCGGTTTATCAGGGTTTATCATTCCGGCATAAGTCCAGCATTTATTTGATGGGTCGCTTGGATATTGTATATCCTGCCGGTTATATTCTATCACAAGACAGTAGTTAATTGCTTTTATTAAATATGCTTTATCTTTAGTTGCTTTGTACAAATTTACATACGAGGCAACCAAAGTACCCCAACCCTCGGTTAATGTCTGAACAAAACCCAAATCAAGATAATTTCCGGAAAGTGCGTTTCGCTCCGCCTCTTTCGGATACAAATTATCGTACATCTCTTTTGTTTTTAAATCGCTGTTGTTTTGAGAGTATAATGTTAGAGTATTCATAAATAATACTCCTGTCAATAATAGCAGTGTTTTCATGATGGTGTTATTTATAAGTATATTTTCTTTTTTAAAAACTGTAGCCAAAACTAACTCCGCCAAAAGGCGCAAAAAGGAACTCATTTATAGAATAAAAAGGAGTAAATCCTACGCGAAATAAAAAACCTTTACTGCCCTGAATCCTTAGCCCTATTAAAGCGGTGCCAAAAAAAGAATTATTTATATCTATTTCTTTTTTCCCTGAGTAGTAACTATAGGTAACTTCGCGTTGATATGCATATGTTGCGCCAATGCCTGTTTCAATAAAGAACTTTTTTCTTAATTGATAACCTACATTAATTAATACAGGTGTTACAACAATATTACTACTGCCAGGGTCAAGTTTTGAAAAAAAATAACCAATACCAATTCTACCCGATAAATAAAATTTATTTTTATTAATAAATATTCTTTCGTAATTTAAAGAGTATAAAGGAGCATTCCCCAATAATTCAATATAAAAACTGTTATTAGGTATTCTTATATTCTTTAGCGTATCTTTTTTGAAAGATACCGATGTGTCGGGCATTATTTTAGAATTTTGCCCGAAAACAATTATTACGAAGAAAAAGAATGTGAGCGATATTGTTATTAACGTTTTCATTATGTTTGTCTTTAATTATTACTGTTTGTTCTTAAATTATTTTGCTTTAAATATTATTTCTACTTCCATGGATTCTTTGTCATTCATATAGGAGCTTGAACCTTCATAAGTCCAGATCATTTTTTTATTTCTTAACTCTTTTAAATTATAACGACAATTAATAAAGCAACCTGTTTCTATATTTTCATCACAAATAATTTGAGATTCAGCTTTTGTTTCTCCTAAAAATTTCCAGAAACCGTTAGATGTTTTTGTCTGTCCATCAATAGTGCATGTATAATCAAATGTCCCATCTTTTCTAAAGGTCCACTTCCATGTTTCTGTTCCGTTTTTAGTGGTTGTTCCGTTTTCATCCGTGTAAACCGAAGTATAGGTTGAACCATCCATGGTATAAATTTCATTAGAAATATTAAGTGCATACAGATTTAAGTTTCTTACATACTTATAAGATATCACTTCCCAATCTCCCACAACTCTTGCTTTTCGTGAACGCAAAGAAATACATGGGTCATCTTCACCTTTTTTAAGACAAGAATCAAAGATGATTGTGCTTGTAATTGCAAATAGAATAATTAAAAATTTCATAATAGTTTGATTTTATTTTAAAAAACTGTATCCAAAACTAATTCCACCCCAAGGCAATAAACGGGGGCCTTTAATAGAATAAAGTGGTGTAAATCCTAAACGGAATAAAAAACCTTTTTGTCCTTGATATCTAAGCCCAATATTAGCAACAATTGCGAGCATATTTTCATAAAATACATAATTTGGACTCGAAGGATAATAATTGTAATTAAATTCACGCAAACTAAAAAATGTAACACCTATCCCAAACTCAAAATGTAACCGCTTATTATAATGCAGTATTCCATTTATTAATAAGGGAAATACAAATCTTTTGTCATCTATTTTGACTGGCAAATAACAGGCGCCAATTCTACCCGAAAAATAAAACCTATTCGTATTAAAAATTATTCTTTCATAATTGAGAGAGTAATATAATGAATTTCCAAGTAATTCAATATAAAAACTGTTCTTCGGTATTCTGATATTTTGTAATGTATCTTTTATGTAAGGAGTATTTTGTATAATGCTGGCTGAAGTTTCTTTCGGATACAAATTATCGTACATTTCCTTTATTTTTAAATCGCTGTTGTTTTGAGAATTGGATGATAGCATATTCATTATTAGCGCTCCAATCAATATTATTAATGCTTTCATACCAATGTTTTTAGATAAAAATAATTTTAAAATAAATGCCATTCAAAGGAACAAGATAAGGAGAAAAAGAAATTGGACAAATTTTATCTTTTTTGCCATTTCCGTAAGTAGTAGGTGGTAGTATAGGGCCGGGTGCTTGAGCGCCTGTATTTTTATATTCCTCTTCATAATTATAATTAATATGTTCGTAACTGATTAATTTCAGATTTATTCCACAGTCAAACCATACACTCGAAGACCAGAATCGTTTTCTATATCCAAATGGTAAATTCAATGCAACCATGTCGGAAAATGATTTGAATGTAATTTTATTATACAAAATACCATTACTACCGTCCGCAACTCCACCGGTGTAATGACTAAATTCAAAATCTTGAATATTTGCCGAACAATTTATACCTGTGTATAAAATGGCGGATAAGGTTTTTGTCTTTATTAAAGGTAAATCATACTGATAATAAATACGGAAGGACTTAATTTGCTGAGTATAATAGTTAGAAGAATTACCAGATTGATCAATGTCTACGGATGTATTTTTATATCCCAATCCAATACTTTGAAAATAAAGTTTTCTTTTTGCCATTGTGAATTGAAGATATGGGAAAGAGTAAGGCCTATAAGGTTCATTCTGCAAATTACGGAGTTCATTTTTATTATAAAGATTATTTATTACGTCAATATTTATAAAACCTCCTCCTCCAAAACCAAACACAAAACCCACACCCAATTTATAGAGTTTGCGAGTTGAATCGCTTTTATTGCACAAGTTTTCCGTATGTTTAGTATCTGCCACAAACTGTTCACCTGTTGAATTACTTTCATTGCTCAGGTTTTGCTGCGAATAAATAATCAACGGATATAAAACAAAAAATAATATTTGAAAAAGTTTTTTCATTTCAAATTTTTGTAGTTTTTTATTTCAATTTTTAGTTCATCAATCATTTTTTGTTGAGTTTCATTTTCCTTTTTTAAATCAATAATATAAAGAGTTAGTTCTTCAATTTTTTGAAGCATCAGAGAACCCATTTCTGTTACTTTAAAACCATTGTCTTTTATTTCTGAAGCTGAAGGAATATCGGGTAAATGTTTATTTATTTTTAGATAATTTTCTAAATTAACTAAAGACATTAATTTATAATCACTATCAAATACAAAGTCCGGGCATTGTGTTAATTCA
>JBBAAT010000031.1:0-14746 GCA_041658145.1 Bacteroidales bacterium
TTCCCAGGATGTGGAAAAGCGAAAAAACCGATGGATATAAGCAATGGGCAGATATTAAAGGCGCTCCTGTTTCTGTCATAAATAACAACGGAGAATCAGAAGTTATATACAAGCCGACATTTCTTGAGAATCTGAAGTACTTCTTCCGCTACCAGATTGGTTATATGTACATGAGATATTTCTTATGGAATTTTGCAGGAAGGCAAAACGATGTGCAGGGTTTCGGTAATCCGGTTGATGGAAACTGGCTAAGTGGTATTGAAGCAATTGATAAGTCGCTGGTGGGTCCGGTAGATAAGCTGCCGGAAAACTTAAAAAACAAAGGAACAAATCATTTTTATTTTCTTCCATTGATACTTGGATTAATTGGCATGTTCTTCCATTTCAGGAATAGATATCAGGATGGCCTCGTTGTTCTTCTCTTTTTCTTAATGACCGGATTGGCGGTCACTCTATATCTGAACCAGGGACCTTCAGAGCCAAGAGAAAGGGATTATGCTTATGCAGGATCCATGATGGCTTTTTGTATATGGATCGCAATGGGTGTTATAGCGATTTATAACCAGGTTAAAACTAAAATCAAACCTATACTCGCGGTCTTCCTTGTTACAGTTGTCTGTTTTGCTGCCGTTCCATACCTGATGGCAAAAGACGGATGGGATGATCACGACCGTTCTGAAAGACACACCATGGTAGATTTTGCTTCAAATTATCTTAACTCATGCGCCCCTGATGCGATATTATTCACAAATGGTGATAATGATACATTCCCTTTATGGTACGTTCAGGAAGTATTGGGAATACGCACAGATGTGAGGGTTGTGAATCTCAGCCTGTTCAATACGGATTGGTATATTGATGCAATGGTGCGTAAAGCTTATGATTCCGATCCCATACCCATCTCTATGACATGGGAGCAATATAAACAAGGTACGCGTGATGCGGTATATTTTTACGAAAAAGATAATGTGAAAGGTTCGTATGAATTAAAAGAACTCATTGATTTTGTAAAAAGTGATGATCCTGCCTATAAACTCTCAACATCATCAGGTAGAAAGGTAGATTATTTCCCTACTCGCAATTTCAAATTAACTGTTGATAAAAAAGCTGTTCTTGCAAGCGGTACCGTATCTGAAGAAATGGCAGATTCCATCGTTGATAAAATGGAATGGACTATAAAGGGTTATGGCGTGCAAAAAAACAATTTAATGGTGCTTGACATGATTGCTCACAATAATTGGAAACGCCCTGTTTATTTTTCAATTACTACAGGTAACGAAAGCTACATCAACATGGAAAAATATTTCCAACTCGAAGGTCTTGCGTACCGCCTTGTCCCAATTAAAGCTACCGGCGTTGATGGTCAAACGGGCAATATAAACACCACAGTGATGTATGATAACCTGATGAATAAATTCAAATGGGGCAACATGCAGGATTCAACTATTTACTTAGATGAAACAAATCTCAGGATGACCATGAACTTCCGTAACAATTTTGCAAGGCTTGCTAATGCACTTACCCTTGAAGGGAAGAAGGATTCCGCTATCAAAGCGCTTGATAAATGTATGGATGTAATTCCTGAAAAAACAATACCTTTTAATTATTTTATATTACCTGTTGCAGAAGCGTACTATAAAGCGGATGCAATAGAAAAGGCAAATAAAATCATTAAACGCCTGATAGATTTGTATGAAGAGAATCTTGTTTATTTTTTCGCATTTACCGGAAGTAAAGCAGCCGAAGTAAAAGACAAAAAAGAACAAGCGCTTGGCATTATGAACAGGATTGCTTTTATTACCAATAATTATAAGCAGGATGCTCTTTCAAAACACGCTAAAGATATATTTGATGAATATTATGGCGATTATTCGACAGAGGCTAAAGAAACCCAATCCCCATTAAAAAAGAAGAAAAGGTAATTTGATCAGTTATCAGTAAGTCGGTAATCAGTAATCAGTAATTGGAAAGGAAAATGGAATACGTAAAAAGTTTTAGAGATTTGGAAGTGTACAAACTTTCGAGACAACTTTCAAGAGAAATTTTTGATATAACAAAAAATTTTCCGAAAGAAGAAATGTATTCTCTTACTGACCAGATAAGAAGGTCGTCGCGTTCAATAGGCGGACAGATTGCTGAAGCATGGGCAAAAAGAAAATATGAAAAACACTTTGTAAGTAAATTAACAGATGCAGACGGTGAACAATTGGAGACTCAGCATTGGATTGAAACAGCGACGGATTGCATGTACATTTCAGAAAAAGTGGCTGATAATTTATTGGAAAGATATGCATCCGTTGGTAAAATGTTAAGCTCGATGATAACTAAAGCCGAAAAATTTTGCAACAACCGATCCCTCAACACCGAACACTGATTACCGAATACCGATTTCACCGATTACCAAAATTAGAAATGTATCTTCATTCCACACCGGATATTCTGAAAAAATTAGACCCAAAGCATGTTGTTTGGGAAATAAAAACACTCGAAAAAGCCATTTATCTTACATTTGATGATGGTCCCATTCCGGAGGTTACTCCCTGGATTTTGGATATATTGGAAAAATATCAGGCAAAAGCTACATTTTTTTGTCTCGGCAAAAATGTAAATAATAATCCCGCTCTGTATAAAATGCTTATGAATGCCGGTCATTCAATAGGAAATCATTCATACAGCCATCCGAACGGATGGAAAACACATACCAAAAATTACATTGAAGACGTGGAACAATGCAGTTGTTTGGTATCCTCTTCACTTTTCAGGCCTCCTTACGGAAAGATCAAACCATCGCAGTTTCGTTTATTAAAACGCAAATACATATTCATAATGTGGAGCGTGATGAGCGGTGATTTTGATCCTCTTCTTGATAAAGAAAAATGTCTTGAAACTATTCTAAAAAACACATCTAACGGGTCAATTGTTGTATTTCACGACAACTTGAAAGCCAAAGAAAAACTCCAGTATGTTTTATCGGAATTCCTTGAACATTTCACTAATCTTGGATATTCATTTCTGCCTTTATCCCTGCCTTGCCATGCCTGCGGCAGGTAAACCGGCAGGCAGGTACGGAAATGTTTCGGGGAAAGAATTAATAATTTCCGGTTATTGTTTCATGATCTTACTTATGGGAACCTCTAAAAACTAATTTTCAGATGTTTTTTACCCCGTCCCTAAAGGGTGAAACATCTGAAAATCAGCATCCCTTTAGTGTTAGGGGTAAAACTAATTTTCAGTTTTTAGAGATGCCTTTATACTTTGCGCGGAACAAATTATTACATTCCTAATTTTGGTAATCGGTGAAAAAAGTAATCGGTAAAATCGGTAATTGGTAAAATTGGTAATCGGTGATTAGTGTACTGATTACCGACTTACTGATAACTGATTACCAATTACCTTTTCCCTTCTGCTCCTTGTACTTCTTTAATATTTCCAACATATCTAATTCAAGGTCAAAAAAGAAATTATTGGTATTCTTAATGGAAGAAAGTGCAATAGAATGTACTGTCAGCACATTTACTATGGTATAAAGTTTATGTATGATCTCACTTCTCAGTTCAGGCGACATATTCCCTTTTATCAGCATAAAATAATTGGTCTGCTTGTGTTCAGGAAACAGTAGTCCTTTTTCTCCCATATTTGATATACAATAATAGGTCTTGAAAGCGTGCGGGTCGTCATAATAGAACAAGGGGAAGGTGTTGAAGTTGTTTTTCTTATCCTGAAAAATTTTCAGATCATCCATTTTCACCAGATGCAGCTGCATCTTTTCGTTTATCGCCCATATAAGGCGGTAGTCCTTTAGGTGCGATACGATCCCGATCAGCGTAAAATCTTTATCGTAATTGCTATCAAGCCGGAGTTTCTTTGTCATTTGCGAAATTTATGTGATATATAAGAGCACCTCTAAAATCTCATCGTCATTGCGAACCATAAGGAACGAAATGGGAAGCAATCTTACCCGCCTGAATGACGCCCGCCAGAAAGACATTGTCGGGCTGGCAGTCGGGCAGGTGTAGTGTGCTTTGATGTTGAGATTGCTTCGGTAGTAACCTCCCTCGCAATGACGTACCGTTTTGCGTAACATCAGTTAATAACACAAATATACAAATGTTTCGACGCATCAAAATAATATTTAACCAAAAATCAAGTTTCGGATATTTCTTTGTTAACAAGAAATATCCCTGAAAAGATCAGTGCGATCCATATAATATATCCCAGATAAAAATGTTCTCCGTCGTTCGTTCCCCACATAATAGCCACTATTGGTATAATATAGGTAACTGATGCAGAGAACAAAACAGAAGAAATTTTTATCAGATAATTGTAGAGGATTCCAGCCAGCGCAGTTCCAAGTATTGCAAGCAACGACAGATATCCCATGCCTTTCATGGCACCGGGGGTTTCCGATAAACGGGTTATGAAATCTGTTCCTGACATCAGGTAAATAATGGATGGCACCCCGATGAATATGAAAGAAATAGCAGTTATGGTTAAGGAATCTGTCTCTTTCAGATATTTCTTTATTACATTAATATTGATAGAATATAACATGGTGGCGATAATAATGTAGATACCAAAACCCAGGTTGCTGTCAAACGATTTATTCCCGCATGCAGATAAAAGCCCTATCGCTCCCGAAAGTCCTATAAAAACACCCGCTACATTGTACCATTTTACACGTACATTAAAAAAAAGTGTTCCGAATATCAGCACAAACAGTGGGGCAACAGAATTAATTATTCCTGCAATCTGGCTGTCAAGTCCGGTCTGCGCCTCAGCGAATAAAAAAGCCGGTATCCCGCTGCCAAGAAAACCTACAATAACCAGATACTTAAGATTTTCTTTTTTTACTCTTTTAATTCTCCATAAAGCGAAGGGTAGCAGGAACAGAAAAGAAATGGTAATGCGAAGCGCTCCCACCTGCATGGCGGGAAAAAATTCAAGACCACGCTTCATCAGAATATAAGAGCTTCCCCACACGATCGCCAGTGCGATCATGATGATCCATTGTATTGCAACCTTATCTGTTTTTTTTAGCATCATTACCTAAACCTAAAAAAGTGCGCAAAATTACAATTTTCATAATAGTTTGTTCTTCAACCCGCAAAAAAAATGAAAAATTAAAACATTACAGATAAAAAACAATAACTTTGCTCAAACAAAAAAACTGAAGGTAATAAAATGAAAACAAAAGTAATTATTATTGTTTGTGTTATTGCATTACAAACTGCTGTTTGGGCACAATTCTCATTTGTACATATTACAGATTTGCACGTTGCCAACGGGCTTTCGGCAGGAGGATACGATTTAAATGGTGTTATGTTTAAAACTGTTAGAGATAACATTAACAGTTTGTTTCCAAAACCTGCTTTTGTAATTGCTACCGGCGACATTTCGCATGCAGGAGAATTTGGTAGCGATGGTATGTATCCGTCGCTTATTCAATACCTTTACCCTGCAAACATTACAAATCCGGGAATAGGTGCTTTTTTTATTGATTCATTGCAAACAATCCCAATATACTTTACACCCGGAAATCATGACTTCAGATATGCCAATACTCCACCATTAAGCAATCAAAATTTGGCAAAGTACATGAGTTATATTTGCTCTGTACCGGATTATTTTGTAATTTACCAAAATGCAGTAATTATATGCATGAATTCAGGTTACGACGATTTACGCCCTTTATGGGAAGATTCAAATTTTATGTCGCCGGAAAGTTCAGGTTTCAGCAATGAACAACTCAATTGGCTTCGTGGCATTCTTATAAGTAACTATACAAAAAGAAAAATTATAATGATGCACAGCCCGCCTGTTAACAAAGTAGGTTTTTATTGTGATGGAACAGCATTTACAGGATACTTTGTGGATTTTGCCGATGGTTCAGTAAAATACAACAGAGATGTTTTTTTAAATATTTGTGATTCTAACCATGTTGATGTTGTTTTGGCAGGCCACGCACATCAAAATATTGTATCAAGCAGGTCAGGTGTTACAGTTAATGAAAACTGGCCTGATAGTACGCGATATGTGCAAACAGGCGCATCGCTTGACGGTTGCTACAGATTAATAACAGTTGATTCTGCATTTGTATCTGTTGGCTATCCTCAAACATCTGATTCATCAGTTTTTATTGAAACTCTATATTCAAAAGAAAAAATAATTGTTGAGATTTATCCTAATCCATTCAGCGAATCAACCACACTTGAAATTATCCCGCAAAGCGGGAGAAAAATTCAAAACTATGAATTGAAGATTTATGATTTATTCGGAAGAGAAGTAAGAAAATACGAAATACGAAATCAGAAAACTGAAATTTCAAGAGACGATTTGTCAAGCGGAATGTATTTTTATCAGGTGAAGAATAAAGAACAAAATATCGGAGCGGAAAAACTCATAATCCAATGACGACCAAAACGAACCCCAACACATTTGCACACGACAGTGCAAAGACAGGTGCAAACTTGACACGACCCGACTTCATTACCGCTTAAATATACGTACTAAAGAAATAATATGGGCAAAACACGCATATCAGCGGTCTCATTCCTGAACACCTTACCTTTTGTTTATGGTATTAACAATTCGGGTATGTTAAATGATTTTGAACTACTCCTTGATGTTCCTTCCGAATGCGCAAGAAAGTTCAACAATAAAGAAGTCGATATAGCCCTTGTTCCGGTTGCAGCGATAAAAAATCTGAGTTCCTATAACTTATTAAATGATTTCTGTATTGGAAGCGTTGGGAATGTGAGGACAGTGTTGTTATTATCGCAGGTTCCGTTAAAACAAATTTCTAAAATACATTTGGATTACCATTCGCTTACTTCGATAAATCTTGTAAAAATACTGTCTCAACATTACTGGCACATAGAACCGGAATGGGTAAATCTGAACGAGCTGACAGAAAATGATATTGCTTTGTTCGAAAGCATTGTGGCGATAGGTGATAAAACATTTGAGCTGACTGAAAAATACACTTATATCTATGATCTTAGTGCCGAATGGAAGAATTTTACGGGACTTCCTTTTGTTTTTGCCTGTTGGGTCGCACAAAAAAAAGTTGAAGATGCAAAAATCAGAGAAATTACCAATGCATTGGACTGGGGTGTCCGGAATAAAAGGGAGGCTATAGAAAAATTATTCGATAAACAAAGGTTCCCCTGCGTAAATATTGACGAATATCTTGAAAAAAATATTGACTTCATATTTAATGATCAAAAGCATATAGCCCTTGATCTTTTTCTTAACTACATGAATAAAAGGCTAAACAAATGATTTCTTATTAATTAATTTTTACACTTTAAAAATATTATAAGTTTTTCTGACTTTTTTAAGATAAATTTTCTATTTTAGCTGCATCAATTTCCATTACAAAAAGACGTGTTATTATGAAAAAAATACTTTTTTGCTTTGCAATACTTACTTTTCTTGCTTCATCTTTTAACGATGCGACAGCTGAGAAATATAACACTCCTGCTAAAGTATCCTACCCAATGGGTAAACAAATGTTAAGGCGTTTAAAAGCCTATTTTCGATACAGGGACGGTAATTATAATGGTGCGTTACGAATATACCGCGTTGTTTATGAAGCCAATAAAACAGAGGCAAGGATCAATTTCTTGATTGGGAAATGTTATGTACAACTACAGAACATGGAAGAAGCAATCTCTTACCTGCAAAAAGCAAAAAAACTAAAACCGGATTTTGACAAAGAGGTGGATTTCTTGCTGGGAGAAGCATACCAATACTTAGGTGATCTCAACAGCGCAATTATCGAATACGATATCTACAAATCATCTCTGAAACCCAAGCAATTAAAATATAATCCTGTTGTAGATCTACTCAGCCAGACAGTAACTGCTAAGACCCTGATGGCGCATCCTGTAAATGTTAAAATCAAAAATCTTGGGACCGATATAAATTCTGAACACGATGATGCTATGCCATCCATTACAGCCGACGGAAAAACATTGATTTTCACATCCAGAAGATCTGATACCAAAGGAGGCGGCATAGATCCTAACACAGGGCAGTATTATGATGATATTTATATGGCTACCTGGAATGATGAAAAAGGGACATGGAATCCGGCAACAAATGATGTAGGAGACTTAAACACATCAGGTCACGATGCCTGTCTTAGCATTTCACCTGATGGCAATACCATTTTTGTTTATCGTAACATTCCTACGATTACAGGAAGCGGCGATATTTTTTATTCCACAAAAAGAGCTGATGGAAAATGGAACACCCCAAAAACTATTGGCAAACCCGTTAATTCATCCTATTTTGAAAGCTATGCATGTCTTTCTCCTGATGGGAATACGCTTTATTTTGTCAGCGAAAAGAAAGACGGATATGGTAATGCCGATATCTGGAAAAGTAATAAGATCGGGAAAAATCTTTGGGGAAAACCGGTAAACCTTGGTCCTGTGATCAACTCAGAAGAAGATGAGCTGGGTGTATTTATGCATCCGGATGGAAAAACACTGTTCTTTACTTCCAAAGGTCACAATACCATGAGCGGGTATGACGTTTTTATGAGCCAAATGAAACCCGATTCTTTATGGACGGAACCTTTAAACATTGGATATCCTATCAACTCTACAAAGGATGAAATCAATTTCGTGATGACTTCCGATGGTAAAAAGGCATACGTTTCCAGCCGTAAAGATGGTGGACTTGGCAGCGCCGACATTTATGAAATTGATATGAGCCATTACACGTTCCCGCTGAAGATAGAAGGGTATGAAACTGCAACCCCAATAGTGGAAACCAATCTCGCTATATTGAAAGGCAGTGTAATTGAATCTAATGCCGCCCAACAGGTTGAAGCCGAGATAGTTATTAAAGATGCTGTTACAGGTAAAGAAATTACCAAGTTATTTACAAACGAAATGGGCGACTATTTTATAACCCTTAAAGGTGATAAAGAATACGAGATAAGTGTCGAAAAACCAGGCTACAAAAAGTATTCTGAAAAAGTGTTGTTACCATTTGATAAAGCAAAAATAAATACATTGGTAAAGCTTATCATTCTTGAAAAATTGCCTGAAGAAAAGAAATAAATAAAATTGCCACAGATTTAATCTGTGAACTAAGCGAAGCGACTTAATGAGCATCTTTAAAAACAAGAAAAGAAGCGAATAATCTGTGGCTAATTTTTTTTCTTTTACCCATAGAGTTTACGAAATCACAACATCATCTTCAGGAATTATCTGCTTTCCCTGGTATTTCAGAAGAAGTTGAGCTACTGTAAGAACATCTTTCTGGCAATATTTTACGATGCGATCCAGATTTTTTTCTTCATAGTAAACTCTTGCTACAGCGCTACCATCAATATCGTCTTTTGGAGTAGGAATATTAAAGATTGCTGCAAGTAGTTCGAGGGATGTATAATTTTTATAGTCACCGAATTTCCATAATTCCATCGTATCTAAAAGATTTACTTCCCAAGGTTTTTTACCGGCAAGATCAAGCAAAGCCGGAAGTTTAATGCCATTAACCATCATCCTCCTTGATAAAAAAGGATAGTCGAATTCCTTACCATTATGAGCGCATAGCAAGTGTTCCTTTTTATTATAATACGTATTCAGTAAAGTTGCAAATTCTTCAAGGATATTCCTTTCATCATCGCCATAAAATGATTTGATCTTAAATTTTTTTTTCCCATCGGTGATTTTCAAAACACCTGCTGAAATGCAGATAATTTTTCCAAACTCAGCAAATATACCGGCACGTGAATACAAAGTAGCCGCTGTATCTTCGGGCTTTTTATGCATGAACTCTGCCTTCCTGATCCATAGTTTTTTAAAAACATCCGGCAACTGATCAAACTCAGCGCACATAGGTACCGTTTCTATATCGAGAAACAAAATATTTTCTAAATTAAGGAACTCAAGCATATTATATAATTTTAGTTGTTACTATTTAGGTATAAAGGTATAGGTTATAAAGGTATAGGGATGGTAAAGGTTATAGGTCTTATCCCTTACCTTATACCCTTATACCCTTATACCTCTATTTCCATATATCTAAATAATTATTTTTAGTTTATTTTTCAAAGTTAAATTTATTTTTAAAATAACAGGTATTTTTATTTTTCTACTTTTATAAAATGAAGTTGAATTTGCAATTTAGCGATGGATGTTAAGCTAGTTATAACCGAAGATGGTTCGCATTCGCTTTTTGTTCCCGGATTAGATGAACATTATCATTCAATTCATGGCGCTATCAGTGAATCGCAGCATATTTTTATTGATGCAGGATTGAAATATTCACTGAAAGAAAAAACAAGTGTTAACATTTTGGAGATCGGATTTGGTACGGGACTGAATGCAATTCTCACTCTTCTTGAATTATCAAAACCTGCCTACCGGCAAGGCAGGCATAACGTTCAATGCGAATACACCGCCATTGAAACATTTCCGTTAGAAAAAGAAACATACAGCCTGCTAAATTATCCTGAAATACTCTGCATGAAAAATGATTCTTTTTTAATAATGCATGATTCTCCGTGGAATAAAAAAACGACTATTTCATCCCTTTTTGTGTTGCAAAAGATACTTGGCAAAGCGCAGGAAATTATGCTTCCTGAAAATTATTTCGATGTGGTATATTTTGATGCTTTTGCACCCAATGTACAGCCTGAAATGTGGACAAAAAATATATTCTTTTCTATTTACAGATCAATGAAAACAGCTGCAGTTTTGACAAGCTATTCTACAAAAGGTGATGTAAAAAGAGTTTTGAAAGAAATTGGATTTACGATTGAAAAACTTGCCGGACCTAAGGGAAAACGGGAAATACTCAGGGCTGTAAAAATCAGGGATGATGGATGTTTGCCGACACTCAAGCCAACCTGATGTTTTTAAAATTCATTTACAATTGGTATAAGATGCCGGAGGCATCGCAGGTTTATAAAAAAGCTGGAAAAACATAATAATTTGCGACCCCGCAGGGGTCGAACAAAACAACCGAAAAGATTTTTTATAAACCTTTGAACCCGCAGGGTTCTGAAAACAGAAATAAAAATCAAAAAATACAGTAAAACATTTACACAAATTTGAAACACTTTTCCTCACAATGCAAAGCGCTTATGCCTCCCATTTTTAAAGGCTCTTTGAATATGGGTAAATATTATTTAGACGAAATGTTTGCATGGAGTTTAAATATTCCTTATGCTTGCATATTAATTTGAAATAAATGGTTTAAATATTATTCGTTAATAAATAATTATAAGCATTTATAAACGGATTTACGAAAATTTCTATATATTTACAATGAGATGTTTATAGCTGTATAATGGAATAATAGCAACAAAAAAGATATAGTAAAAATAACACCAATGGTGCAAGCCAAAAGTTATGCAACAGTTAACACAATGACACGTTCTTGCAGACAAATGACATGACTTCGCTTCAAAGACAAAATGAATTTACGTTGCCAGGCAAAAATAAAATTTCATTACAAATAATAATTAAATTTGTTAAATAAAAACATGTCAACTAAATTCAGGACAATACACAAGAGAACATGAAATATTTTATTCTTAACTTTTTAGTAGTTTTTTCATCTATCTCTTTTGGGCAGATTACTATTCCCAAATTTAATAAAGACAGTTTAGGGTATTATAATCTAGGAGTAGAGGCGTATAATAAAAATGACATTATTAAAGCGGATTCTTTTTTTGCAAAATCATTATCATGTGTGGTTTCCAGAGACGCTTTATTTAATCATGCTGTAACTCGACTAATATTAAAAGACACATGTGTAGCATGTAAGAATTTTAAAATAGTTGGTGAATATTATAATGATATTGAGGCTTTTAAAATTTATATTGAAATTTGTTTGCAACATATTGACACAATATATTATAATAAGAAATATGAAAAAATTGAAAATGCTAGTGGATATAAATATTATGAAGAATTAAGAACACCAAAATGTGATTCTATAACAGAAGTTTTTATTCACAAAAAAAATCATAGCTTAACAAAAAAAACAACCCTTGGTGACTGTAAAACAGAATCAGTAGATATATATGCTGCATATTTATTAATTGACTCAAGTAAAAATTATTATTTTATTTATTCATCATCATTCCAAAAAGACAATAAAGTTCTGGTTGAAACTTTCAAAAATAATTTAAAGAAATATTTAAATGTAAAATATAATTTTGATGAAATACCAATCACCCCTAGAAATTTTTCTGTGAAAATATTAGTAAATAAGGAGGGTGAAATTGTAAAAAGTATTATTCAATCAAGACAATTTGAATATTTGGATAAATCTAAACGTAATAATATTGAGCTAGATATTTACAATTCAATAGAGAAGATGCCACAATTAAAACCAGGTAAATATTTTGGTAAGCCTATAAATATGTGGTATGAATTTTTAGTAGAATTATAACCGTTGCATAACTTGCTTCTTTTGCTAGCGGCGGACATCGTCTCCGGACAGTTTCGTTCGCTGGACATGATCACGGTTGACTTGGAGTTCGAGCTTCAATTAGTTCCTGCTTCAGACAAGTTCACGTTCGACAGTCCGCCACTAAAGCAATGCGTAACCGTTAACGAGCATTTATATGAGAAAAATAACTATAATACTATTTTTATTTGGTATAATTCCTTTCGTTCAAGGACAAAAATTTATTAAGCTTAAGTTTAATGTTACTAATTGGGAAGGGAAGGCAGCTTTTGTTACTAATATTCATATAATAACTGATAATGTTAAAGAGAATAGAAAATTTGGAGTAACAAAGTTTGATTACACAATTAATATGGATTCTCTGGCAACAATTAAAATTCAAACATCCAAAATTCAAAATAGGTCAGTAACATTGGCAGTAAGTTCGGATGATATTAAGGATAATATTTATAAGCAAGAAAATTTAATTCTGACAGATGGTCAAGCATTCAATATTAAGCTTAATCAGAACCAAAATGCGACATGCGATACATATATTCAAGGTATATTTGAAAATAAAGATTCTATAAAAAGCTCCTTTCTTGAAGATGTTTTTTCTCATTTTTTCACAGTATACTGGTATCCTTGTTTTCCTGAATTTTATCATGACGACTTTGTTGAAATATGTTTTGATATTGACAAAACAAACACCATTAATAATGTTCGTTTTCTTAAGAATCTTATTAATTCAAGAACATATTTTGTTTTTGATTATCTAAAATGTGTTGAAAAATATATTAAAAAAGAAAAAATTAGTGACCCTGTAAATAATATAATTGTACGACTAAATTGGAAAGTTAAATAATTAAACGTTCGCTAACAGCAATGTCTTTTTAATAGTAATACCCTGGCTTAAAAATTAATTAAAATAATACAAAAATGAAAACTATAAGATGTATTCTGATTATCCTCTTGTTTTCCGCTTTCTCCTTTTATGTAGCGCCGGCGCAGAGTTTTAAAGGCGGTTTATTAGCAGGATTGTCTACAAGTCAGGTTGATGGCGATACTCACAGCGGTTATAACAGGGCAGGATTAATTTTCGGAGGCTATGTGGGACTAGGTATTTCCGAAAAGATTTCCGCTCAGATGGAAATGAAATTTATTCAAAAAGGTAGTTATAAAAATCAGAATCCTGATGCAGGAGATTTTAAGATTTATAGTTTAAGGCTTAATTATGTGGAAATGCCATTTTTAATTAAATACCAATACAAGTATAAATTAACGTTTGAAGCAGGATTAGGCTTTGGGTATCTTGCAAGCTATAAAGAGGGGGATGAGAGTGGTACTTTTACTGATTATGTACAAATTCATCCTTTTCATAAATTTGAACTAAGTTACCAAATCGGAGGTTATTACCAATTGTTTAACAACCTTTCTGTCAATGTCAGATATTCCTACTCTTTACTACCAATCCGACAACATATAAACGGCGAGAATAAGTTTTTATTCAGCAAAGGACAATTTAATAATGTAATATGTTTTTCGCTTTATTACCAATTCAATAAACCAAGTGAATAAAAAGAAAATGTTACTTTTCAGGTATTGAGTTAATGGGTTGGGCAACTAGTTTGCTTGCCTTGTCGGCAGACAGGGTAAAAGGTCAAAAGTATATGGGAAAAAACCAATAACCAAAAACTATCAACCAAACCAGCCGCTCAACCTTTCAACCTAAAACCAGATTTGGTATAAAATGGAATATCAGAAATTCTTAGACAACATGAACAGTAAAAAGAAAATAATTATTGCCGTAACCGGCGCTAGTGGCACCATTTACGCGGATATGCTGATTAAAAAAATGCATCAGATTCGTGAGCAGATCGGGGAATGTAGTATCGTTTTGTCTGATAATGCAAAATCAGTATGGGATTATGAATTGACCGGAAATAGTTATAAAGACATATCTTTCAGGATTTATGAAAACAAAGATTTTTATGCGCCTTTCGCTTCCGGATCATCGGACTTCGATACTATGATCATTTGTCCTTGCAGCATGGGTACATTGGGCAGGATAGCCGCAGGTGTGTCGGGCGACTTGATATCAAGAGCGGCGGATGTTATGTTGAAAGAAAGGAAAAAACTGATCTTAGTTACCAGGGAAATGCCATTGAATTTGATTCATATTACAAATATGAAAATTGTGACAGAAGCCGGTGGAATTATTTGTCCTGCTTCACCCTCCTTATACTGCCGTCCTGCAAACATTGAAGACCTTTTAGCTACAGTGATTGAAAAAGTATTAAAACTTGCAGGTTTTGAAATTGAAGGCTAC
>JBBAAT010000032.1:0-14547 GCA_041658145.1 Bacteroidales bacterium
CACTATTCTCGGAAGGATAACTATCGGAAAAGCTACGGTAATTGGCGGTAACAAGTGGATCACACATGATGTGGCTCCGGAAACAAAAGTAACAGAATAAAATGAAACTTACGGAACGCGACAGCAGGGTAATATGGCATCCATATACTCAAATGAAAAATGCCTGTATTACAGGTATTATGAGAGGGGAAGGGGCTTATCTTTATGATGAGGAAAATAATAAATACATTGATGCAATCTCTTCCTGGTGGGTTAATACACACGGGCATTCCAATCCGTATATTGCTGAAAAAGTCAGTCAGCAACTAGGCGTTTTGGAACATGTGATCTTTGCAGGATTCACGCATCCGAAAGCTGTTGAGCTTGCAGAACGGTTACTTCAGCATTTACCTGTCAACCAGAAAAAGATTTTTTATTCTGATAATGGTTCTACGGCTGTGGAAGTTGCATTAAAAATGGCAATACAATATTGGTCGAACAAAGGATATGAAAAGAAAAAAATAATAGCTTTCCGGAATGCCTATCACGGCGATACGTTTGGTGCAATGTCAGTAAGTGGCAGAGGTGTTTTTACCGATCCTTTCAGGCAATATCTTTTTAATGTGGAATTCATTGATGTGCCTGTAACGGGAAGAGAGGATGAATCGTTTAACCAGTTGAAACAAATTGCAAAGTCAGGTAATATTGCTGCTTTTATTTTTGAACCATTGGTGCAGGGGGCTGCGGGCATGGTAATGTATGAACCGGAAATTCTGGAAAAGATGATCGCTTTCTGCAAAGCGAATCATATCACTACTATTGCAGATGAAGTAATGACAGGCTTTTACCGTACCGGAAAATTCTTTGCTACTGACCATATTAATGAAAAGCCTGATTTGTACTGTCTTTCCAAAGGACTTACCGGAGGTGTGATGGCATTGGGGGTTACATCCTGCACTCAGGAAATTTTTGATGCTTTTCTCTCTGATGACAAAACGAAAACCTTGTATCATGGACATTCCTATACTGCCAATCCGGTAGCGTGTTCAGCAGCTCTTGCCAGTCTTGATCTGTATGAAAAAGAAGAATGTTTCGGGAATGTAAAAAGAATTGAATCGAAACATTCCGGATTTTTTAATAAAATAAAAGATCATCCTGCAATCCATAATATCCGGCAAAAAGGGACAATTCTCGCCATAGAATTAAAAACAAATGATGATACTTCGTATCTGAATTTCCTGGGAGATGAAATATACAGTTTTTTTATCAGCAAAGGAATTATACTTCGTCCTTTAGGAAACATCATTTATATTCTGCCTCCTTATTGTATTTTGAACGAGGATCTAAGTTATATTTATTGTTCAATTAAAGAATTTATAACTACCCGGCAACAAAAATAAATCGCCACAGATTCACAGATTTTAACTACTAAAGGTAGTGTTGTGTTAAGAGTGATATGTCGAATAGATTGCTTTGTCGTACCTCCTCGCAATGACGTCATTGCGAAGCCGACGCAGGAGGCTGAAGCAATCTCAATGCGAGAATTTAGGTTTAATATAACAATAGTTGTGAGTAACATTTGTAAAAAAAATAATTTTAATCTGTGTAATCCCTGCCTTGCCGGCAGGCAGGTGTGGCATGTATTTGTTTTTTTATTTCAGATTTTACTTTTGAATGCAGAATGATTATTACAAAATATTAGGGGTTTCGCGCTATGCAACACCTGAACAGATTAAACAGGCTTACCGCATAAAAGCTAAGCTTTATCATCCTGATATTAATAAAAATCCACAGGCTAAACAGGCATTTCAACTGGTAAATGAAGCATACAATGTATTGATAAATTTCGAACAGCGCAGATGGTATGATTTTAAATTAAAATATCCTTCCACTACAGGCATGAGGCCTCAGAACAAAACCCGAAGTACGGCTTACGAATCATATTATAGGGCATATACCCGGTATCAGCAAGCACGTGAAGAAAAAGAAGATTTCGTGAAATATACAAAAACACTTCTTGATAAAATTTTATTTTACTTTCTTGTTGTTTCCGGTGTTCTTGCAGTTATTTTCGGAACAATTCAATTAATATTCGATAAATGGGAAGGGATTAATTCATTAAGCGGTTTAATATTCGGGATATGGTTCTTGTTTTTTCTTTTTTATGGTTGGAATTTGATAGGCAGAAAATGAAGTTATCCTACCCGCATTTTTAGCCTTTCAATTTTGTCCTGCGCCTTCCTAAAAAACTGATATCTCTGCTTTTCGGAAACGCCGCTGATCAATGTGGATTTTTTTATAAGTCCTTTCAGCCATTGTTCGGTTTCATCGCAAAATGCAGCATTGGTTGTAACCATATTGTTGAATGTGTGATGCCGGAGATATAAGGTTTTGATGCCGGCGGCATTTACAAGAATGTAGTTATTTCCTATTTCAATGTCGCTGTTGTACATGATAAAATTGTTTTCAAATCCGGCAACGGAAGCTTTTGTGGTTCGCTCTGCCTGCTCCTGTATGTCGTTCATTGCATCTGCAAGCGTAGTGCAAAGATGCAGCGCTTCATCTTTCTTTTTGAACAACCCTGTTTCGTGATAAAAATCAATCTGTTTAATGATGCTGCTAATGGTACGGTCACTCCAAATTTCCGTACATGGAATTTTCGTATATAGGTTAAGTATTTGTTTTCCGTTATCCATAATACTGCTGTCAATCAATGAAGAATCGTATTTTTTTCCTTCAAATTCCGGCACGTTCAGCACTGATTTCATCCAGTAAAACATCTTAAATGCTGCGAGGTCGGGGAATTTAAAAAGATGAAAAACTGGAATGTCTTCCGCTGCATAGATAATTTCAGCTTCCTGTATATGCGCAATTTTTTTAAGATCATTCAGCATTCCGGAAATATAATGCCCAAAGCTTTCCTTATTATTCTGTAGTAACTCATAGCTGAAGTTTACCACACCGCTTTCGCTCGTGCAAAACGAATCAAAGGATATTTTGTAATGATTGCATATTTTAATGATCTCGTCAAAAGAAAAGGTCGTTTCGCTTCGGATGCGGCGGTAAGCGCTGTCGTCGCTTATTCCAAGCAAATCCGACAACTCGTTAACGAGGGAATAATTTTGCGGCAACGCCTGTTTAATGCGTTCAACAAATTTCTGCTGATTGGTTTCTTTGTTTTTCTGCATAAAAAATATGGTATAAATCCGTAATCGCTTATCAAATTTGTTGCAATTTATAATAATTCATCCAAAGCATTTGCAAAAAATACAAATTTCTTTCCCGCTTTGATTTTTATTTTTCCCTTTTTGCAAAAACCCCCAATTTGTAAGGTTTTGCTGCGGTATTCCGTTTTAAAAGCCATGGCAGGCAATGTAATTTTGTTTTGTCGAATTTTTAAAAAAATTATAAACAATTTAAAAACTAAACAAAATGAAAAAAATTGCAATGATTATTTTAAGTATAATAACTATTACAACTTATGCACAAAAAGAAACCAAATCAGTAAAAAACTACTTTGGCAATATTAAACTTTATCCCGTTAAAGCGATTACCGGATTACATCAAATTGGTTATGAACAAAAGATTAGCTCCAGATTGGGTATATCTATCAGCTTTGGATATAGACAGAGCCACAAATACTGGACGTGGGTGGAGAAGATTACTGAAGAAGGATTTAAAATTGAAGCTCAAGGCAGATATTATTTTCATTCTTTACACCGAAATAAAGATGCTTTTAGTAATGGTTTATACATTGGACAGTTTTTAAATTATAAGGAATCTGAAGGCATAGAGGAACTCTCATATTATGGCTGGGGCTTTGGCCCTAGTTACTTTGAATTCAATTCTTTTCATTATCAAGCCATAAGCGGCGGAGCAATACTGGGGATAACACTTCCTATTTATAAACGCCTGAATGTGGATTTATATTCAGGTATTGGTTATCGTATGCCGATTAATGAGGATAATCAAAACTCGGTTTGTTTTTCCTATAAATACAAAGGTTTTGCTCCTAAGCTCGGATTTACTTTGGGATTTAGCCTTTAGTTAGCGTTCATTGGAAGAAAAAGACAGTAACAATAAATAAATGAGTATAAACTTTTAAAATAAAAACAATGAAAACAACAATTAAAAAAATCGGAAAAATGGTGTTATGCCTTATGTTAATAAGCAACATGAACGCCAATGCACAGTTGGTAAAAAAAACTGTCGGAATCCTTAATATCTACTCCAGAGGAGTCGGACTGTATGACGAAGAAATGGGTAACCTTCTCCGCAGCGAAGTAGAAAAACTTGATTCGTTCAGTGTAATTGACAGGTTCGATATGAATTACCTGATAAAACAAAAAAACCTCAATGCCGATTGCAATAGCAAATTATGCCTTATTGAAGTTGGTAAGATTGTAAATGCGGAAAAAATGTTCTCCGGAAGTGTGGAAAAAATAGGAGAAAAGATTATCATTACGTTACGGCTTATTGATGTGAAAGCCGGTACCATTGAAAAAACGCAGGTGAATGAATTTCTGAACCTTCCGGCAGAAATTAAAAGCATGCTGAATATAGCGGTAAGCGAGATGTTTGGGAAAAAGACGAACGAAACTCTGAAAACAAAACTTGCTAAAAAATATGATTACGATAACGCTATAAATAATCCTACGGTTGACCGTTTAAACTGCAGCGGAACAAGAATGGGTGTAACTTTTTTTACCGGTAATGCAGCCAAAATTATTTCCGCTCCAAAAAATCAAGGCGGTTACGACGGTTATCCAGCCATGTTCCAGTTCGGTTACCAGTTGGAACAGCAATATCTCAATGAAGGCAGTTTTCAGGCATTGTTCGAGTTCATCCCTATGATTACCGGACTTGACCAGGGATTATGCATACCGAGCCTTACTATAATGAACGGATTAAGAAATAATAAAAACGGTTGGGAGTTTGCATTCGGACCTACATTTTTGATAAACAAAGCATCAGACAGTTATTATCAGGAAGGACAATGGCGTCATGAACATGAATGGAACAATGACAGTATTCCAAATCCTTATCCTATTGTTTCAAGAATGGATAGCAGGGGACATGCAAAACTCACCACAGGATTTGTGTTCGCTTTTGGAAAAACCATAAAATCGGGCAATTTGAACATACCTATCAATGCATTCATAATTCCCAATAAAGAAGGCATACGTTTCGGAATATCCTTCGGATATAATTCAAAGAAAAGGTAAATAATAATTCAAAATAAAACTACAGGGAGCGAGGAGAAAATCTCTTTTCGCTCTCTGATTTCAAAAACATTATAAAATCAAAAGCCATGAAAACAAAAGCCATTATTCGAAAAGCAACAGCAATGATCTTTCTGTTTATTACTTCAATATGTTCAAATGCCCAGATACCGGTAATTGTAAAAACTCTTGACATCACTATTTATGCATCGGAGAAATATGAAGTGTCAAAACAAAATTTATTTTTACTCATCGATTCAAGTAAGTGCAGGCTTTTATCGTTAAATGAAGTTAAAACAGCTAACGGGAATCAAAAAGCGGTAATTGAAATTGCCGCAAATGACGAAGGTTTTAAAATAATTGACAAATGCTTGCCCGATATGGGATACGTCAGTTTTAAGAATCTTAAAACCGAAGATAAATCAGCCGAATTAGATACGGCGAGTGTTGGTAAATATCTGATTTTCCTGAAAGAACAAAAGACTAAATATTCGCAACAACTTATAAAACTTAAACCTGACAGCGAGCAATATACCGAAGTATGGCAGCAGGAAGCAGCTATAGAAACACAAATATTTGAAAAAGGGAAAGCGCTTGAATCAGCCAGAATCAAGCTGAAAGCGCCACATAAAATACAAATTACGATTTGTGAATAATTAGTGTCTGTATATAAAGTCGTCATTGCGAACGCCCGCCTGCCATGCTTGCCATAGTGAAGTGGCGGGCAGGTAGTCCAATAAATTGTCAGATAACAGCTATCACATCGGCATTATACTATTAGATATTGAATTAAATTATAAATCCCATTGGCATTATTTTTCGCAGTTCCATATCTCCCACGATTTCTCCGCCTGAATATACAGCATTTTCAAGCCGTTTGATACGACAGCCCCTTTTTCAATTCCTTTTTTCATAAATAATGTTTCGGCTGGATTATAAACAAGATCGAACAGAAGATGATCTTTTGAAATGAACTGATAAGGAATATCAGGCGCTTCATGCAAATTTGGAAACATGCCGACAGGACTGGTGTTGATGATTAACAAGTGAGATGAAATAATTTCTTTATCTAAATCGGAATAAGTGAAAATAGAAGAAGTTCCCTGCATTTTTCCTGAAACAAAAAAATAATCAATTCCCATTTTTTTTAACACATATCCGACTGCTTTTGATGCACCGCCGGTACCAAGTATCAGAGCCTTTTTGTGCTGAGGGTGCAATAGTGATTTTATACTTTCTTCAAAGCCGAAAACATCGGTGTTAAAACCATGTAGAATAAGTTTTTCTCTTTTTTCTATCCTGACTGTATTCACAGCGCCTATTTCTTTTGCAATAGGATCAATGAAATCAAGAAAAGGAAGAATGCTTTCTTTGTATGGAGTGGTAACGTTTAGTCCTTTTAGCTCTTTCTTTTCTTTTATCAGTGGCAAAAATTGTTCGATAGTGGAAATGGGGAAAAGTTCATATAGGGTATTATGGATACCTTCTCTGAAAAATTTTTCAGAAAAATACTGAGCGGAAAATGAATGGGAAAGAGGGTAGCCAATTAACCCGTAAAGTTCCATTCTGTTTTGGGTTTTTAAAAATAAATGTTATTCCTATTCTGTTTGTCCTGAAAGGAACTTTCCCTGCAGTTTGTATTGCTACAGTATAAGCCTGACTCCATAAGAGTCACAATAATTTCGTACTATGAGTTATATGTTACAGAAAAATGTTTTTCTGTAAAATTTACTCAGGTACGCAGGTATCTACAGTTACTGTTCCACTTGGACACGGAGATGAGACGCAACCACCATCACAATAATAGGCAGACCCTGCAGGACAACACAACTTAACTTGTGAGCACCATAAAGGATAACCTGCCTTACAATGTTTTGTCTCTGATTTCTCGCAGCTAGTAAAAGTTGTTGATACGAGCCCCATTACTGTAATAACTGATAGCATCAAACCCATTCCAATGGGTAGAGCAAATTTGAAAAATTTAGGTTTCATAATATTGAAAATTTAAATTAAACTTTTATTTAGAATTTGATAATTTGTATTGTTTATTAAATGTTATTGGTGAAGGTAAAACTGATTGTATAATAACTTTTATTGTATCATGTTCAATATAAAATGTTGTCGGAAATGCAGTTGTCAATTTACTAATTGTATCCATAGGTAAATCCGTAATACTAAAATCAGGGTGAAAATTTTGTTCAAAAAAAAGTTTATCACTCTTTTTTCCTGTTGCAAATGTTATAACATTATCTACGGTATTATTTTTTTCATATTGTCGCAAATTTTCTATTGAATTCCAACAGTGTTGACAAGTATATGTGAAACAAAAAATTAAATATGTACTGTCTGGCGATGTTTTAATATATTTTGATAATTCTGTGTTTTTTATATTTTGATTTTGAAATTTATGAATTTCTGTTTTGCTTTTTAAAAAAAATGGAATTTTAAAAGTAAAACCAGATAAGAATATTGAAAGACACATAACTAATAAAATTAAATTCTTTTTCCACTTAACGGTTTCAATCTCTTCTTTGGGATATTTAATCCATACAACAAGCGACATAATTAATAAAATAAAATTACGAATAAATGAAAAAATTGGTGAAATATCAGAATGCTGCACAGATCCAAAACAACCACAATCATTCACCCCATTTTTAAAATGAGCATAAGCAAAAGAAATAGTAAAAATGATTAATAAAACAAAAGAAAATAATGAATAACGTTTTGGGTTTATTAATAAAATTAAAAAAAGACCTAACAATATTTCGGTTATAACAATTAATGGCGACAATATCATTAAATATCCTAAACCATATTGATATATCAGGTTGCTAAATGCAGCCGTATTAATTACTTTTCCAATTCCCGAAATAATAAAGAATATTCCAATTATTACAGAATAAATATTTAAAATTCTTTTTTCAAACATATGCTGAATTCAAGTTCTAAGTGCAACGAATTTACAAAAAATTTCATTGGGATGAAAAAAACAAAGTGATTTAACCGAAAACCAAAGGCAAGTAATAAAAAGTAACGCAACTACTCAGCAGTTACGAAATTCTTTTGTTTTTATACTCTACAAATAATTTATAAGCAAAATAAACAGAAACTATAAATAGTCCGGCAACAATAACTATATCTATCACTGTACTGTATTTAAGTACTTCGTTCCAGTTCTCTCCTAATTTTATTCCCACATAAGTAAGAAATGCATTCCACATTCCGGCTCCTATAATTGTGTAAATAGAAAATTTAATTAAGTTCATTTTACCCATTCCGGCAGGAATAGAGATCAAATGCCTGACAACAGGAATAAACCTGCAAATAAGAATAGTAATGTCTCCTTTTTTCCGAAAATATTTTTCAGTAATATCCAGATGATGCTTGTCCAATAGCAGGTATTTCCCGAATTTTTCTACCAGCGGCCTGCCTCCATAGTAGCCGATATAGTATGAAATCAGCGATCCGACAATACTTCCCAATGTGCTAAAAAATATAACTCCGGCAAATGTAAATTCCCCATTAGAAATCAACATTCCGGCAAATGGCATCACCGCTTCGCTGGGAACCGGAGCTACCATGCTTTCAAGCATCATCAATATAAAGATACCGGCATATCCAATACTCTGAATAAATGCAGTAATGATCGGAACAAGAAATTCTGTAATACCCATAATATTATGTATTAGGTTGAAAGGTTGAGCGGCTTGTTTGGTTGATGGTCTTTGGTTATTGGGTTTTTCCCCATATACTTTTGACTTTTTACCAAACCAGTTGCCCAACCCATTAACTCAATACCTGAATAGTAACTAATTAACATTATATACAGACACTATTTAGAATCCGGTTTAATACGTAAGGTTTGAAATTCATCGGGCAGGAACTGGAAAAAGGTATCTCCTCTTAAACCAATTCTGAGTGTTTCGAGTGGTATCACTTCATTCGGCGCTATATTTCCAAGGTTTACATTTGACCCAAGTGTTTTGATAAACCATGTCTGCTGCGATTTTAAAGGAGCTTCCCAGATAATTTTATTTTGGTCAACTTTTGCAATTATTTTGTTAACAAGAGCAACATGAGCATTCCCATTTGGCCTGTAAATACCCACGGTCCCGCTTTCCCTGGCTTCTGCTATTACATAAGATGAACCGGCATTAAGCTCTGCCTGCATCATAGATATCCATTTATTGGGAGCGGTAATAATCCCTGCCTCCTTAGAACCAACCTCGGAAAGAACAATATAAGTCTTCGACAGTTTATTAATGTATTTGCATTTATCTCCATGGTCCATCAAAATGGAACCGTCAGAAACTTCAATTGCATCCACTTTAAACTTATCAACCAATTTCATGTAATGATCAAATTTGTTTCTGATAATATAGGCTTCGAAAAGAGTACCCCCGAAATACACACGTATATTAGCTTCTTTATACAATTGTATTTTTTTATGCACGTCCTTATCATTCATAACTACAGAAGTGCCGAAACCTAATTTGGCAAAGTCGGTATATTCTCCTCCTGTTGTAAGGAAATCCTCCACTTCGCGCAAGCTGAGCCCCTTATCCATCATCATGGTAACTCCTGATTCTCTTGGTCTGGAAGGTCTTTTGGGTATAAAATCTAATACAGATTCCATGGTTGTATATTTTGTTATTTTTTATAAAGTTCAATCAAATCCATTATTTGTTGGTTTCTCAGTAAGCCTGGTTCGTATTCCAAAAATTCGCAATGCTTGCTATAATTCATTTGTAAGGCTGTTTCTAATGTTTTACAGGCTTCTTTTATCTGGTTGTTTTTCAAAAGGTAATTAGCAAGCCTGTATGTCAAGCTAAAGTTTTCGGGCTGCTGTTCAATACCTTTGCGAATGGTTTCGATGGCAAGAGTATAGTTGCCCGTTTTTATATGTGCATCTGAATAATCTAACCAGATATCTTCGTTAGCAAGGTCAAGCTGGCTTACTTTGCGAAAAGATGCAATTGCATCATCATACAATTTGAGTTTAAGTTGCGCATCTGCCAGCATATACCGGTACTCCGGATTCAATGGCTCCAATTCTACAGCCTTCTGAAAACACATAAACCCTTCTTTTGTTTTATCAGTATCATCCAGTACGGAACCAAGCCCTATCCATGCATCAGCAATGCTTTTATCAATTTTAATGGCTTTTTTGTAATATCTTAATGCCTCATCAAAATTCTTAATCTTCTCATAGCATTCGCCCATGTAATAATAGGTATATGCATCAGCAATTTCTAAAACCAAGGTTTCTTTAAAAACTTCAATGGCTTCCCGATATCTTTCCAGACAAATCAGAGAATTTCCTTTGTAAAAATAGGCGGAAGAAAAATTTTTATCAATGGCAATGGCAAAATCAAATGCTTCTATCGATTTTTCATAAAGTTCAAGAAGGTTATAAACAATTCCCAAGTTGTACCATGCAATAACAGAATAAGGATTATTATCCAGGAAATTATTGAAGTAATCTATTGACTTTTCAAGTTGAGCAGTATGTTCAAAACAATAAGCAATTTCATATATGGCAGAATCGTTGTCGGGATTGATATTGAGTGATTTACTCAGATAATCAATTGCTTTTTGATAATTGTTAAGGTTTTCGTATTCAAAAGCGATATCAATGTATATTTCATCCAAATCTACAGAATCGTTAATTGCTTTATTATATTCCTCAATTGCTTTGTCGTACTTCTTCATCTTGCTATAGATGGCGCCTTTGGTCATAAAAAGCTCAGAATTAAAAGGGTCGAGATTTTCCACTTTTGTAAGCAGGTCCAAGGCTTTCTGTGTCTTGTTGGCAGATGCAAATAACTGTGCTTTGCGAAGCATGAAAACAACAGCATGCGGATGCTGTTCGCTGGCATAGCGGATAGCTTTATTTACGTTGCGGATATTGTCCTTGCTGAAATAAAAATCTATAATATCTTCAAACTCATCCACATCGAAATAGAATTGTTCCCCGCTTTTAAGCATCTCATCAAACCGCTTAACAAGCTCCGTTACATTACTATCTTCATACCTGTCAAAATCACTCATCATATTAACTCAAATTTATTAAAAACAAGCAAAGTTAATAAAAGTATTCTAATCTGATATTATACTCGAAACGGGATAAATTTGTGCCCCGCATATGCGGGGTTAAATAAGTTATAGGGTATATGGAAATAGGGTATAAGGAAATAAAATAATTGAAAATGATAGCTTTAAAGCTCCCTATACCTTATACTTTTATACCTCTATACCTCTTATAAAATGAAAGGTTTTATGCCGTTTACAGTATAATATTTAACCATAATTCATGGTAAAGATTTACTTTTGTATAAACTAATTAATTTTTTTATGACACTGATCAAATCTATATCAGGAATAAGAGGCACTATAGGTGGTAAAGCCGGCGAGGGACTGAGTCCTGCAGATGTGATGAAATATACGGCAGCATATCTTAGCTGGCTTAAATCGGAAGTGAAAAAGAAAAATCCGCATATCGTTATTGGTCGCGATGCGCGTCTTTCCGGTGAAATGATAAGAGACATAATAACCGGTACTGCCACAGGGATGGGCTTGAATGTAACAGATATCGGATTAGCCGCTACTCCTACTGTGGAAATGGCTGTAATTGATCTTAAAGCAGATGGAGGTATCATCATTACGGCAAGCCATAACCCAAAACACTGGAATGCCTTGAAATTACTGAATAATAAAGGAGAATTTTTATCCGCATCCGAAGGACAAAAGATTCTTGGGATCGCTGAAAATGACGAAGTTGTTTTTTCGCAAGCGGATGATCTGGGAAGCCTGAAATTTGATAATTCAGCTTTACAAAAGCATATTGAAAAGATTTTAGCTTTGTCACAGCTTGATGTGAAAGCTATTAAAAACGCCGGTTTTAAAGTCGCTATTGATTGTGTAAACTCTGTGGGTGGCATTTCCATCCCTGTTTTGCTTGAAGCCCTTGGTGTTTGGAATATCGAAAAATTGTATTGTCAACCTACTGGCATTTTCCCGCATAATCCCGAACCTTTGCCCGAACATCTCGTGGATATTTCTAAACGTGTTGTTGAAAGCAAATCAAATGTGGGTTTTGCAGTAGATCCTGATGTTGACCGGCTTGCAATTATTTGCGAAGATGGTAAAATGTTTGGCGAAGAATACACGCTTGTTGCAGTCGCTGATTATATTTTAAAAAATAAAAAAGGCAACACTGTCTCGAATCTATCGTCCACAAGGGCACTGCGCGATGTTACGAAAAAAAATGGAGGAGAATATTTTGCCTCAGCAGTAGGTGAAGTGAACGTAGTGGAAATGATGAAGTCCAAAAACGCCGTCATTGGCGGTGAAGGCAACGGTGGTGTGATCTTTCCTGAACTGCATTATGGAAGGGACGCATTAGTGGGTATTGCGCTTTTTCTCACGCATCTGGCAAAATCCGGCAAAAAATGTTCTGCACTGCGTGATACTTATCCTTCGTATTTTATTTCTAAAAATAAGATTGAGTTATTGCCGGAGATCAATGTTGACAATGTTCTGGTGAAGATGAAAAATAAATATAACAAACAACCTGTAAATACTGTGGATGGCGTAAAAATTGAATTCGACAAAGAATGGGTGCACCTGCGCAAATCCAATACCGAACCTGTTATCCGCGTTTATTCCGAAAGCGATTCGATGGTAAAAGCAGAACATCTCGCTAAAAAGATCATAGAAGATATTAAGGAAATTATCAGGAATGAAAAATGAAGAATGCAGAATTGAGAATGCAGAATGAAATAAATAGATATTCGTTGATATTATACTGCGAACGGGGTAAATTTGTACATTCTTTAAAAGCCCCAAACTTCAAGTCCCAAGTTTCAAGAACCAAGACCTACGCTACAAATCCCCTTTGAATTTGGGGCTTGAAATTTGGAATTTGGGACTTAAAAAATGTATGGTTTTATCTCGTTTCATATATAAGTTATTATTTTTGTTTCAGTATAAATTTTTATATTATTTTTACAGCAGGTTTTTTTAATAAAATATCATTAATAATTAAAATGGAGGAAATATAATGGAAAATAATGAAATGAAGGCATTGGGTATGATAGAAACCAGAGGTTTTACAGCTATGGTTGAAGCATCCGATGCAATGGTTAAAGCCGCAAATGTAGAGCTTATCGGTTATGAAAAGATAGGTGGCGGATTTGTTACGGCTATTGTTCGTGGCGATGTTGCTGCAGTGAGAGCTGCAGTTGATGCAGGTATCCGGGCGGCAGAAAAGGTCGGGGAAATTGTTTCAAGTCATGTAATTCCAAGACCGCATGATAGCGTTGACAGCGTACTGCCATTGGGTCAAAAGATAACAAAGAAAGGAAAATAGTCATGATTGATTTAAGAACGTATATTTTTTTAGATTCTCTGCAATTACAGATGGCTTCGTATTTATCTACAGTTTCCAGGGGATATTTGCCGGTAGGAGGCCAGACATGTTGTATTATAGAAATTGCACCGGGTATTGAGATCAATACATTAACTGATATTGCTCTTAAAGCAACAAATGTTACTCCGGGTATGCAGATAGTTGAAAGAGCTTATGGTTTGCTCGAAGTACATTCAAACAGTCAGGGCGATACCCGCATGGCTGGCGAATCAGTTCTAAAAGCAATTGACAAAACCGAGGATGATAGAATTAAACCCAGGATACTGACCAGTCAGTTGATCAAGAATGTTGAAGACCATCATGCGCAGTTAATTAACAGAACAAGAATGGGGATGATGCTTTTAAGAGGCGATACATTGTTTGTTCTTGAAGTTGAGCCTGCAGGATACGCCTATTATGCTGCAAATGAAGCTGAAAAAGCGGCGCGTATCAATATTATTGATGTTACAGGATTTGGTAAGTTCGGAAGAGTTTATATCGGTGGAGAAGAAGCTGAAGTTTTAGAATGTAAGATTAATGTTGAAAAACGATTGGCTGAGATTTCCGGCAGAGAAGATTATAAATAATGCGTAACTACTCAGGAACGCTGATGACGCAGATTGCTTATGATTAAATATGATTTTATTTTGTAATTATTTAGGTATTGGGAAATAGAGGGATAAGGGATAAGACCTATAACTTTCACCACCCCTATACCTTTATAACCTATAACCTTTATACCTAAATAGTAATTTTATTTTAACAATTTAAGGGGAAAAATAAATTTAAAAATATAGGAGATAAATTTATGTCTGATAATAACACAGAAGCATTGGGAATGATAGAAACACGAGGTTTTGCAGCAATGGTTGAAGCCTCGGATGCTATGGTTAAAGCCGCAAAAGTAGAATTGATAGGCTATGAAAAAATTGG